>JAEUAF010000286.1 GCA_019695485.1 Sorangium sp. | reverse complement strand
ACCGCGCGATCGCGAGCCACGTCGAGATCGCCCGTCGGACGGGCTTGCAGGGTAAGGGTGATGCGCACGTTGCCCGCAAAATCGTTCACGCTGACGTTGGTGTCGACGTGAAGTTCCTGCTGAAGATCGGCGCGAATCGCCACCGCGGCCTTGCCCGCTGCCTCGCTACCGCAAGCCGCGAGGCACAGCGCGAAGGCGACCGCAACGCGCGACCGAGGATCGCAGGCTCTCAGGCAGTGGTGGGGCATGCCTTAAGCAAGATTTGGCAACGTCACCAAGTCGACGTGCAGGATCTCGTCTGAGAAGGCCATGATTTCCGACAGGCAGTCCTCGCTCGGCCTACTGCCAAGGCGGATCTTGGCGCACGCGGCGCGCCCACCTTCGAAGACGGTGTTGTCGAGCTCGTGGATATCGATGCCGTGGCGCTTCAGCACGGCGAGGACGTTGGCGAGAGCGCCCACGCGATCGATGTGACGCACGACCAGCTGATAGCGTGACCAGAACGTCGCGCTGATATTGACGACGTTCGGAACCTCCCCTTTGGTGAGGAAGCTACGCAGGATGCGGGCACATTCCGCCGCAATGGCGGTCTGCGCCTGGTCAGTGGAGGCGCCGATGTGTGGGGTCGCGTAGACCAGGCCACTCTTCAAAATCGGGTGATCGTAGCTGCCGTTGCGCACGGAAGGCTCACCGGGCAGCACGTCGAGGCCCACCCGCAGGCGCTTCGTGGGCACGAGCTCGGTGAGCGCGTCATAATCCACGAGCTCTGGGCGCGCGGTGTTGATGAACATCGCCTCGTCAGGCAACGCTTCGAGCACGCGACGATCGACGATGCCGCGCGTGCGCTCCACGAGCTCCAAGTGGACGCTGAAGATTTCGCTCTCGCCCGCCAGTTCCTCCGCGCTGCGGCAGATGCTGACGCCCAAATCGGCGGCCCGCGTCGCCGTGAGCGACCGACTGAAGGCGAACGGCTTCATGTGGTAGGCCTGCGCCAAGCGCAGTACCGCTCGCCCGACATGCCCGAGGCCGAGGATGCCGATGCGCTTGCCGGAGAGCCCAACCGCGCGGGCAAACTCATCTTTCTGCCAGAGGCCGGCGCGTAGGCTGGCCACGCCGTCCGGCACGCGCCGATCGAGCGAGCCGATCAGCGTAAAGGTGAGCTCGGCGACGGCTGCGGCGTTCTTGCCAGGGCAATTGGCCACATAGATGCCGCGCTCGCTGGCGGCCACGACGTCGATGTTATTCACGCCGGCGCCGGCGCGAATAATCAGGTTGAGGGCTCGCCCTGCGCGCACGGCCGCGCGGCTGACCTCCGTGCCGCGAACCACCAGCACGTTCACTCCATCGAGGGCGTCCGGCAGCTTGTCCGCCCGCAGGTCGGGCTCATAGGCCACCTCGACGCCGAGGGAACGCATCTCATCGAGGCTGTCTTCATTGAGCCGGTCGGCAACCAGTACACGCATCGGAGGCGGCCCCTTCTATCATGCTTTTCAAGCTGAGACGGGCAGCCACACACGCCGACCCGCGAAATCCAAGAAAAGCCGCCCGTCGGGGCCCTCCCCGAGCGCTTCTGCCAACGCGAGCTGTGCGCTCTGCCTGAACCGGGCCTGGAATTCCCCACTCTTCACCGGAAGATAGAGCGCGCCGCCGGCGCCCGTGCGCAAGCACTCCGGACGGAACGGCTCGCGGCTGCCATCGGACAGCTCAATTTGAGGCTCCGCAACGCCGGCATTCACACCTGGCAAATGCACCGAAACCACGAAGAAGGGCACATCCTCGACGCGGAAGTAGACCCAGTCGTAGCCGTTGTTGAGGATCATGCGGCCGTCGTCCGGGTGGTGGCGAATCCAGCTCGCGAACGCGCGGGCCATGCCCGGGTGGGAGACCAGTTCGCCGTCGTGAAAGAAGCGTCCCTCCGCGTCGAGCACGATGCTGCTCTCACGCGAACGCCCCTCCGGTGGAGGCAGACGAAAAAACTCCGGGTGGTCGCTCGGCTTCATTGGCCTGTTCGAAACGCGCGGCTCGGTTCCTCCTCATCCTCATCGTCCCCGGACCCGCCTCGAGCCCGTGCAGGATTGACGCCGAGCACGCTCAAAAGCTCGCGCAGTGCCGTGTACTCGCCGAAACACAGCAGACGATCGCCGGGTAGCATAGCAAAGTCGCCAGGCGGATTCGGAAACACCCGCGTGCCGCGCGCCGCGCTCAACAGCACCACGTCGCGCGAGCCGAGCTCGAGATCCCGGACGGGGCACTCCACAAAGCGGGTCTCCGGCCCGACAACCAATTCGACCACACCGTGGCCACGCGTCGCCGTCAGGCGCTGCCGCAGATCGATCTCGGGGAACGGCAGCTCGGCCTCCATGTGCTCCACGATCGCCGACGCCACGTCGACGCCTGTAGCGGACTCGATGCCCTCGAGCCCCGGAGAAGAGTTTACTTCCAGCACCAGCGGCCCCTCATCGCTCTCGATGAGATCGACCCCCGCCACGCGCAAGCCAAGAATCTGCGCGGCGCGTAGCGCCAAGCGCTCGAGCTCAGGCTCGAGTCGGGCCTTCTCGGTGCGCCCACCTCGATGCACGTTGCTGCGGTATTCGTCTGGGGCCGCACGTCGCCGCATGGCCGCCACCACGCGCCCGCCAACCACCAGTGCGCGCAAATCGCGCCCGCGACTCTCGCTCACGAACTTCTGCACGATCACGCTCTGTCGGGCGATGAGCAGCGTCTCGAGCATGGCCTCCGCTGCCTTTCGCGAATCGGCCAGGATCACGCCCGCACCCTGCGAGCCTTCGATGAGTTTGATGATCACCGGGGGCCCGCCCACTTGATCGATGGCGCTCGCCGCGCTCTCGCGATCCTTCACGAAAGCCGTCGGCGGAAAGCCGATGTCGTGGGCGCTCAGGATCTGGAATGCGCGCAGCTTGTCGCGCGAGGTGCCGATCGCCTGCGCCGAGTTGAGCGAAAAAACACCCATCTGTTCGAGCTGACAGACGACGGACGTGCCATACGCGCTCACCGACGCGCCGATGCGCGGAATCACCGCGTCGTAGCTCGACAGCGGCCGATCGCGATAGAAGAGCTGCGGCCGCCCGCGTTCGACCAACAAGCTGAAGCGTAGCGTGTTGAGCACGCGTGCGGCGTGCCCGCGCCGCGTGCAGGTCTCCTTCAGGCGCTGCGTGCTGTAAGAACCCGCGAGCCGCGACAGAATCAGGACTTTGAGCGACATCGGACACCGAACGGCTTCGACCCACGCAGCGTACTAAGTTTTGGAGCGCATCGCACGCTTCGGCGCCTTGCGCGCGGCGGTTCGCGGCGCCGCAGGCCCGCTCGCGCGCCGCGCCGGAGCGTGGCTCAAGAGGTAGCGCCGATGCGGATCCACCAAAAAGTGCGCGCCGAGCGCGGTACGCCCGATCAGCATGCGGTACAGCATGTTCGCGCGATCGACCAAGCCGAGCTCGATGCGCTCGACGACTGGGCCGATGCGTAGCGTAACCGCTACGAAAATCCGACTGCTCGACACGCCCGTGCTCGATTTGACGCGTGCCCGTCTCACGACGGCAGCATCCACGCTCACGCGCCGTTCGGTCTTCGAGCGGTGCAGACGCACGTCGAAGCGCACCTGATTGCGCCCAATTTCGCGCAGATTCTCGACGTGGAGCGCGCTCGAACGTGCGCCCGTGTCGACCTTCGCTCGCAAGCCCCGCACGCGCCATTCGAGAATGTCCACGTATTCGGCGAGGCCGATTACCAAACGTTCAGAGCGGATGGCCCTCAATCGCCAGCAGCCTAGTGCACCGCATGTGACTTGACGTCAACAATCGCTCGGCGATGGTCCCGCTGCGCGGGCATGCGCTGCACGAGCGGTGTGAGAAGCGCGGGGGCAAGCGTTTCGACCGACGTCGACGCCGCTGCGCGCGAGCGGCCCACTGGCCAAGCCCAAAGCCTGGCTCGACACCCACGCGGACCGCTGGTATTCGAGCTCCAAACGCTTGGCAGACGAATTCCCAACGCTCGAAGTCGCGCAGGCGGTGAGCGTGCTCTGGCTCGGCATGCGCGCCTTTTTGTTCTACCGCGGCGCCTTGCAGTTGCCCGCGGATGTGGAGCACATTGGGCAAACGCTGGGCGTCAAGCGGCGACTCCGTCGCGACCGCAAGGCCTGGCTCGAACCCCTCGCCCGCACGGCGGTCGCGCTCGTCCAGGGCGACCTCACCCCGCTCGCAGCGCGTCAACTGCTCGGCGAGCGGGCGCATCGCATCGCTCGACGCCTGCGCCAGGCCGCCGCCCGCGACCTCATTGTCTCGGCCGTACTGATCGGCGCGCTGGTTTACGCCGGCCTCTCGCGTTTGGAGGTCGGCCCTCCATTCTTTGCATTGGGCGCGCTCGCCGCTCTGCTCGCTGCGGCGGCAGTGCCCGCGCGGCTCAGTCTGGCGCGGCGCCTACCGGACGCCGCAGGACAACTCGCGACAGCGGCGCTCGCTCGGCGCGAACAGCGGCCAGCGTCGAGCGCCCGCGCTCCGGGTTGCGAGGCCTGCGGACAGACGAGTCTCGTCGTGCTCACGACAGACGCCGAGCTCGGGCCGCGCTTGCTAGGGCTCGGGGTCCGGGAGCTCCGCGTGTGCCCCCAATGTGGTCACGTGAGCGGCGCCGCGACCCCACCCCAGCATCCGCCCACGTGACGTGGTAAGGGAGGCCGAATTTCCCATGGACGCTTCGGGCAGCCACGATTCGAACCGCAAATACTACGACGCTTTTTCCGCTGGCTACGAGGCGCTCCGCGGCGAAAACGACCCCGGCGGTTACCACGAACTCGTCGATGAGCTCGAGGCGAGCTTCGTCGCGCGTTTCGGCGCCGCGCGCGACGTCCTCGAGGTCGGGTGCGGCACCGGGCTCTTGCTGCGCCGCATCACCAGGTGCGTACGCAGCACGAAAGGCGTGGACCTATCGCCGGGGATGCTGGCGCACGCGAGAGAACGCGGCTTCGACGTGGTCGAGGGCTCTGCCACCGCGCTCCCCTTCGACGATCAGAGTTTCGACGTCACCTGCAGCTTCAAGGTCCTCGCACACGTGAGGGAAATCGAACTCGCGCTGCGCGAGATGGCTCGCGTCACTCGACCGTCGGGTCACGTGATTGCGGAGTTTTACAACCCTCACAGTCTGCGGGGCCTGGTCAAGCGGTTTGGCCCCGCCGGGCGCATCGCTCACCAAACGCACGAGGGCCACGTTTACACCCGCTTCGATTCGCCGCGCCGGGTGCGCGAGTTGATCCCGGCTGACTGCCGGCTGATCGCGGCGCGCGGTGTGCGCATCGCGACGCCCACGGCTCACGTGATGAAGAGTCGCCTCGGTCGCAGTGTATTCTCCGGTGCCGAGCGTTTGCTGTGCGATTCACCCCTCCGTGTTTTCGGAGGTTTTTACATCGTTGCCCTCGAGAAAACCCGCTAATTTGCCGTGCCCACGACGCCCGCAAGTGAACGCCCGACCGCCTGGTGGCTCAGCACGCTGAAGCGGCGCGCGGAGCGCATCCAGGGCGACTACCTGAAGCTCGACGAGCCCATTCGTTTTGCGAATGAGGCCGAGCAGAAGGCCGCCGTGAATTTTTTCAACGCCGCGCTGCGCGCGGAAGAGTCGGGACTGCGCCAAGCGCACGAGCTCGCTAACGAAGTCGCCGAGTGGGACCCCGCGCTCGCCGAGGTGCTGCGTCTCTACGGGAACGAGGAGGGCTGGCATCGAGAGCTCTTGACCGAGTTTCTGGCCTTCATCGGCGGTGAGATTCAGCCGATGGGACGCGTCACCCGCTTCTTTTATCGGCTGTACGGGCGAGCGCGGCGCATGGAGACCATCGTGCTCACGAACCTGATGTTCGAGACCATCGGCTCGACTACCTACCGCATGGCCCTCGCCAACGTAGAGCAGCCGGCGGCGCGGCAGATGCTCACGATCCTCACCCGCGACGAAGCTTTCCACGTACCGCTCAACGTGCACTTTCTCGAGCGAATCCTGGAGCGGAAAAGCGCCTGGGAGCGGGCGCGGTTGCGCCTGATTCACCGCGTTCTATTCGTGGGTCTGCTGGCGTTGCCGCTCGCGAGTCGGCCCAAGGCCGCGGCTTTCGATCGCATCGGAACGCGCGCCTTGATGCGCGGCTACGCGCGCACGCTGGGCAGCTTGTTCGTTCAGCGACCCGAGCTCGGGCTCGGTGCCCCCCGCTTGCTGCTCGCCGCGCTCGGACTCGGCAGGGCCGACTTGAAGCGCGAGACGCTGCTAGCAATCGACGCCGACGCCGCTGCGCGCGCTGCGGAGCGGCAGTCCGTGCACGTGACTGCGCTCCGGGATTCGCGCTAGAAGCGCCCAGAAACTCCAAGAAATAGCGAATCGGGCCCGGCTGCGAAGTTAGGTTCGAGCGAAACTTGCGCTTTTTTTCGGAGCAACGTGTCAGGCAACACGCGCTTGCGCTCTTCGCGAACCTCGGGGACGAACGCGAGCTCTGCCTGTAAAATCCCCGCCGCTGCCACGCCAAGCCAGGTGTAACTCGAGACGACGACCAACGAGTGCCACGTGCGAAGCACCGCATTGTTCGCCGGGTTGTGCAGGCGCGAGGCTTCGAGATCGAGGCGCGACTGCATCGCGATGGCCGTCAACGCGGTCGCACCGAGCGCCGCCTCACTGGTGAGAAACAGCCAACCCAGGCCGTCGTCGCCATTCTGGAACTGACCGACCCCAAAGGGCACGAACCCGATCCAGCGCCGATTCTTGACGACGATGCTCTCGCGCCCCGCGAGCTCTTCGAGCGCGGCAACGCGGGCGCTCTCCGAACGCTCTCGCGCTACTTGCTGCTCGGCGGCTTTGCGTGCTGCGTTTACGCGCAATTCCTCGGCGCGCTTGATCTCTTCGTACAGGGATTGCCGCACCCTCAAGAAACGATCGATGACGGGCGCCGGGAAGACCAGGCTGTCCGGCGGCTTCATCTGCATGTTCGCGCGAATCGCGTCGCGCAAGGGCTCGTCCGCGGCCGCGGCATTGCCGCTACCGATGAGGCATGCGGCATAGTAGATGCGCGCGTTCTCGAGGACGTCGCGGTCCCTCAGGCGTCTGCGCGCTTCGCCTTGCAGCAGCGCGCCGAGGTCGGCCGCACATTGGGAATACTTTCCCGCTTCGTACAAGCTAACCACCCCGGCCAAAAGAGCGTCGTCACCGAGCTCGTCCTCTGCGACCGACCGCTCGCCCCCCACGTGCGCTTCGGGACGGGAAGCGGCGCGCGACGACGTATCGGCCAACGCCGGCGGAGCGGCGCTCACTACCGTCGCAATCGCAAGTACTAGATCCAGAAGCCGCATCGATGCGCCCCGGACCCAAAACCCAGTCATTGCCCGAGGTTCGTAGAGAGTCGTCCGGGCCTGAGCTTCACGTCAAACTCTTTCGGCGGGTCGGTGCTCCCGGGCGGCGGAAGAAATTGACAGCGGACCCTGCGTGGACCGTCCGGAAGCGGGATTTGGTGCTGGCTCGGCACTGGAAATTCCCCGAGAGCGCCGCAGCTTGCGGTGCTGCCCGCGGGCCCGCGCAGGTCCAGCGTGGCCGGGCGAAATTCGATTCGGCCCTGCACGGTTTGCACTTCCTCGGCCGACGAACTTGGCCGAATCCGCACGCGCAGCGTCTGGCCTGGCTCGCAACATTGGTCGTCCGGTGCAACGAACGCGAAGGTGTGCTCGCCGGGTTTGAGTTCCTGGATCTTGCCAAACCAGGGGGTCTCCGCGCCGTCGACCCGCACTGTCGCGTTCTGTGGACCGTTCACTAAAATCTGGACCCTTGCCGGGCTTTCTTCAACGACCGCGCTTGGGGGCGCCGGCGGATGCGACCCTATGGGTCGACTCGGTCGCCGCAACGCGAGCGGCGTGGGCTCGCTGACGCTCGGTGGCGGCACGGGTGTCACAACGGTCGCCGAGTCCGCAGGCGCGCTCGAGCCGAGTGACTTGGGCGCGAGCGCAGTGGGGGCGCTCGCACGTTGCGCGTCTGCGCTGCTCGCCCGCGAACGCGTGGCCAGTCTCGCGACGAACACCACGCTGGCCGCCACCGCGCCAATCGCGAACGCGGAAAGCGCGATGCGCTCGACCGCACGACGATTGCGCGCACCTCGCGCCAACGCCGACACGCTCTGGAGCAGGCGCGGGTCGTCGGGGCGATACGCCAAAGCACGATTGAAGCAAGCGGCGGCGAGCGGCACGTTGCGCGCTTGGCGCGCGGCCTCGGCGCGCTCGCAAAGGCGGGCCACGACGCGAGCCTCGTGGGCTTTGCGATAAGCCGGTGGATCGCTCAAAAAAGCCTTCAGCTCGAGCGCGGTGCCCTCGAAGCCGAGCGCGCTGAGCTCTTGGCGCAGCGCCTGCGAGAGCTCGGCGGCGCTCGCGTATCGCGCGTTCGCATCGTGCGCGAGCGCGCGCGACAACACCTCCGAGAACGCCGCACCGATCGTGGGGCGAGCTCGCTCGGGGGCGGTAAACGTGCCGTCGAGCACGCGCCGCAGGACCTGCGCCGGGTTCTTGCCGTCGAAGGGCAACTTCCCCACCATCGACTCGTAGAGCAGCACACCGAGGCCGAACACGTCGGCGCGCGCCGAAACGTCACCGCCTTCGATTTGTTCCGGGGCCATGTGTGCCGGTGAGCCGAGCACCTGACCGGTCGACGTCACGCCCTGCGCATCGAGCAGCTTGGCGATACCGAAATCGGTAATCTTGATCGGCATCGAGACCTGCTCGGCGTCGCCTGTGCCCTCCCCGAGCGCGACCAGCACGTTCTCTGGCTTCACGTCGCGGTGAATCACGCCGAGGCGATGCGCGTGGTCGAGCGCATCCGCCAGCGCTATCCCGATCGCCGCTGCAATCTCGGGCGGGAGATGGCCTTCGCTCGCGATAAGCTTGCGCAGCGTCGTGCCGCGCACGAGCTCGACGACCAGATAGCGCTCTTCTTCGCTGGCATCCGAGACGTCGTACACCTCGACGATGTTCGGATGGCGCAGCTTGGCGACGGCACGGGCTTCACTCTCGAAGCGCTGCGCCACCTCGCGATTCTCACGGAGGTGGCGATGAATGATCTTGACGGCGACTTCACGCCCTAAACGGCGGTCACGGGCGCGATACACCGTAGCCATGCCGCCATGGCCGATCTCCTCCAGGAGCTCGTATTTCTCGAGCTTCGGACTTAGCTCCCGCGTCGCGCCCAGAGCCTCCCCCTCCTACCCGAAGAGTGCGCCGCCACCACACCCCGGCAGCGGCGAACCCGAGCGCGACGTCGATGTCACGGGAGCTGCTCCACGCGCACGGCGTTCGTTGCGCCGCGCACCCCGACGCGTGCCCCGTACACCATCACGTAGCGCTCACCCGACTTCACGTAGCCATTTTGGAGCAGATACTGAGTCGTTTCGTGCACCTGTTCGTCGAAGTTCGACTGTCCCGCACCGAGGACGCGCGGGGCAACGCCCCACAGCAGCGCCAGTTGACGCAGCGTGCGCTCACCCGACGAGAACGCCAGGATCGGAACCATCGCACGCGCCTTGGAAACGAGCCGGGCAGTGACGCCAGTCTCGGTCAGCGTCACGATTAGCTTGGCGCCGACTTCGCGCGCAATGGCCACCGCGGCGTGAGCGATCGAATCGGCCGTCGTGTGATCCGGCTCCGAAGGATTGGGCAGGAAGAAGCGGCTGCCTTCGGCCTGACGAATGATGCGGTCCATCATGCGCACCGCCGCGTGCGGGAACTTACCTGTGGCACTCTCCGCGGAGAGCATCACGGCGTCGGCGCCAGTGAACACCGCGTGCGCGACGTCACTCGCCTCGGCGCGCGTGGGACGCGGCGAGTCCACCATCGACTGCAACATCTCAGTGGCGACGATCACGGGCTTTCTGTGAATGCGACAGGTGCCGATGATCTGCTTCTGGATCACGGGAACCGTCTCCGGGGGCAGCTCTACGCCGAGATCGCCGCGCGCTACCATCGCCGCGTCCGCGGCGCGCACGATCGAATCCAAGCGCTCGACCGCTGCGGGCGTTTCGATCTTGGCGATGATCGGCGTCGGGCGCCCCTTACGCTCGCAGATTTCGCGCAG
>JAEUAF010000205.1 GCA_019695485.1 Sorangium sp. | reverse complement strand
CTTGACGCTTGCCCAGCCGCGGCGACCGACGCGCCGCCGAATCCCGTGTTTGTTCCCCCACCATTTGCTTCCGGGCGCGTTCCTCCCCCGGCTGGTCCCAAGGTGTCGCTTCCGCTATTTCCACACGCGAAGAACGCGGCGCTGAGGGACATCGTCACGAACAGTCGAAAATCTGGGCGCATGGTACCGAGGGCAATGTGCCCCGGGCCCCCTCAAGAAGTTCAGGCGCGCCTGATTTTCTCGTACCCGCGGACGTTTCCCCCTAACGCAAACCCCTCGCCCGCTCGAGGGCGACGTGGGCGATCGCGCGCTCGTAGCGCGCCCGCGTGAAGGAAAGGCGCGCCTCGGTCAACGCCGCTTGTGCATGCAAGAGGTCGGTGGTCGTGCCGTCGCCCGCGCGAACCAGGGCGTCCGTGACGCGATAGGCCTCACTCGCGCTGCTCACCGCCTGCGCGGCCAATTGCACGGCGCTCGCCGCGGACTCAAGCTCAGCCTTGCGCGCGGTGACTTCGACTTGGATTTGGCGGCGCTCACTCTCCAGATCGGCCTTGGCAGCGACGTGCTGCGACGAGGCAGCGTGCTCAGCGTTCCAATTGGCGCCCCAGTCCCAGACCGCCCACTCTGCCTTCAGGCCCACGAACAGCGAGTTTTTGGGGGCAAATGCCTGGCCGTCCATGCGGGTGTAGCCGGCATCCAAGTTCACCTCGGGCAAAAGCGCGTAGCCCCGCGCGCGCGCTTCGTGCGCGGCTACTTCGACGCGCAGGGCTGCCTGACGCAGTTCGGGGCGATTGTCCGGAGCGCTCGGTTTCGCGTCGACCGGCTGCTCCGCGGCCACCAACAGGCTCTTCGGTTCCCGAAATTCAACGCTGACATCCTCGGGATCGATGCCCACGCTGCTCAGCAATCTCGCTCGAGAGATGCGCGACTGAGTGAACGCCGCAATCTCTTGTTGCCGCGCGTTCGACAACGCCACCTGCACGCGCAGAAGATCGGCGTTGGTCTGCGTGCCGGCCTTCACCTTGGCTTCGGTATTGCTCACTTGTTGCGCGAGCTCTGCTTGCGACGACTTCGCAATGTCGCGCAAGGCGAGCGCTTCGAACAAGCGCAAGTATTCAACCTCCAGCGCCTCGCGCAGCGCAGACTCATTCACGCGCACCCCCTCGAGCGCCGCTTCCGCCGAGCGGGCTCCCGCCTTGTAGTCCTCGGAGCGTCGCAAGAGCCCGAGCAGGGGCTGCGAGGCCACGGCGGCGAACGTGTTGGTGTTCAGGTCGCGCACCGTCAAGTTACCAAAAGGCACGGTGAACGGCTGGTTCCAGTGCTGGTACTCATCACTCACGAAAATGCTGGGCAACAGCCGCCCACCGGCGCTGGCGCGCCCCGAATCGGCGGCGCTGGCACGCGCGCGACTCGCCGTGAGCCTCGGATTTTCTTGAACGGCGAGCGCCACCACGTCCTCCACGCCGAGCACGCGCGTCTCTGCGTGCGCCGCGCTCGGCGCGCACAACAACAAAGGGATCAGCCACTTTCGCATGCTCAGTTCCCCACGTAAACGGTGGCATCCACCGACAGGCCAGCACGCAACAGCACGTCGGCGGGGGGGTTTACCCAAGCGATGCGCACGGGCACGCGCTGCACGACCTTCACGAAGTTACCCGACGCATTGTCAGCAGGCAGCAGGGAAAAGCTTGCGCCTGTGCCGCCTGAGATGCTCTCGACTTTGCCCTCGAACTCACGATGCGGATAGGCGTCGAGCTCGAGCGTGGCGCGCTGTCCCACGCGAATGTGCGCGAGCTGCGTCTCCTTGAAGTTTGCCACCACGTGTGTCGCGACCGGCACCAGCACGAGCAGCGGCTGCCCGACGCTCAACAGCTGCCCCTCGTGGACACCGAGCTTTGACGCTATCCCATCCGCCGGAGCAATGATCTTCGTGTAGGAAAGCTGTAGCTCGGCCAAAGCGAGCTTCGCCTCGGCGCTGGTTTGACGCGCGTGAGACAAGCGTGCGTTGGCCTCGGCGGCCGCAATTTGCGCATCAATCGGCGCGCTCTGCGCCACGCGCCCCAGCGCCTCGGAGACCCGGGTGAGCGCGGCTCGCCTGCCCTCTTCGGACGCCGCGACTTGCGCCGAGGCCTGCGCGAGCACCGCTTGCGCCATGTCGAAGGCTGCCTGCGCGTTGTCGAGCCTCTCTTGAGGCACAGCGTTCGCTGCGCGAAGCTCAGTCGCGCGCTTCAAGTCCGTTTCCGCTTTGCGTGCGTCCGCCTGCGCGCGCACGAGCTGCGCGCGTGAGGCGGCCACTTGGGCGGCAGCCGACGCGACGCCGACGGAGGAGCCCGAGTACGCGGCACGCGCGCTCGACAGCCCGCCCTTCGACGTTGCACTGACAATGTCGACCTGCGCGTCGGATTGTGCGGCTTGAGCTTTCGCGCTCGCCACTTCGGCTTCCGCTTCACGCACCCGCACGCTGTAGTCCGCGTCGTCGATTTGCGCGATGAGTGCGCCCTTCTTGACCAGCTCGTTCTCGCCGATCGCGAGGCGCTGGAGCTGGCCGCCCACGCGGGCGCTAACGGGCACGAGATCCGAGGTCACTTGCGCGTCGTCGGTGCTCTCCCGGCCGCGGGTGAGCTCGAGGTAACCGCCGACCCCAATCACACCCAAGGCGACGAGACCAAACAGCACCACGAACGGACGGCGCCCACTCGCACGCACCGGGGCCGCCTTGACCGCGGCGGACGACGGCGTTTCAGATTCCACACTTTCCGGTCGCGCGACGACTTCGGTCACGGCGACTTCGGTCTTCTTCGGGGCATGCGACTCCTGTCGCTCTTCGGCTTGCATTGGTTTCAAATCTCCACGTGGACTTCGGCACGTACCTTCGGCTGGTCGTGGTCAGGCGATTTCAAAAAGATCAACAAGGGAAGCACGACCAAAAATAGGATCCCCGACAACAAGAACAGTTTCTCGAAAGTGAGTACCATCGCTTGTTGCTGCACGAGGCCACCGAGCACGCGACCCGCGGCGAGCTTGGCCTCGTAAGTGTCATAGCCCCGCGCCTCGAGCGCATGGGTGATCTGCGCCACGCGCGCTGCCACCTCCGGCCGTGTGACATCCAGATGCGCGCTGATGGCCGCCGCGCCGTGCTTGGTGAAGCGCGGGATCAGCGACGCGAACACCGCCAGCCCGAGTGAGCCACCGATTTGCCGCAAAAGCGAGTTGAGGCCGGTCGCGTCAGCCAACTGTTGGCGCGGGATGCGCGCGAGCGCCACTGTCGTGAGCGGAATGAACAGGCAGGCGAATGCGACCCCTTGTAACACCAGCACCACTACTACATCGTGAGTGGTCGTTTCGAGCGTGTAATGGCTCATCATGTACGCGCTAACCGCAAACAGCATCACGCCGAACGCGACGGTGAGCCGCGGCGAGATGCGATTGTGGAGGCGTCCCACGATCGGCATCATGACCATCATCGTCAACGAACGCGGCATCAGGGCGAGGCCCGAATCCACGGCGGTGAAGCCCAAGAGTTCCTGCATGAACACCGGCAACAGGAAGGTCACCGATAGCAGCATCGCGAACATCACCGCGCCGATCAGCGTCCCCGAAGTGAACACTTTGTCTTTGAACAACGCGATGTTTACGGCGGGAACGGGGGCGGTGAGCTCGCGAATCACGAAGGCGCTCAGCGCCACGACTGCCGCCAGCGCGAGCCCGCTGATCAAGCGCGAGTCGAACCAGTCATTGCGCGAGCCTTCCTCGAGCACGTACTGCAGAGCGGCCAAGCCGCCGCTCAGAAAGACGATCCCGAGCCAATCCAGGTTCCGACGCTGCTTCTCCGCCATCGCCAGATTGGCCACGCGGATGTCCTCCGGTTCGTGCACGAAGCGACTCACCATGAACAGAGCCAGCGCGCCCACCGGCAGGTTGATGTAGAAGATCCACTGCCAGCTGTAGTTGTCGACGATGTAGCCCCCGAGCGTGGGACCGAAGGCTGGGCCGATCACCACGGCCACGCCAAACAGAGCCATCGCCATGCCCTGCTCTTTGGGCGGAAAAGTTTGACGTAAGATGGCTTGCTCGGTGGGCTGCAAGGCGCCCGCGCCGAGCCCCTGTACGAGACGGAAGGCGACCAGCGCAGGCAAGCTGCGCGCGAGCCCGCACAGGCCCGAGCCGAACACGAACAGCACGAGCGCAGCCATGTACACCCGCTTCTGCCCGAAAAAACGGCCAAAAAACGCGGTGAGCGGCATCACGATCACGTTCGCGATCACAAAGCCCGTGGTAACCCAGGTAATCTCCTCCACGGTCGCGCCCATCGCGCCACGCAGATGCGGTGTGGCTACGTTGACGATGGAGGCGTCGATGGTGCCCATCAACGTGCCGAACGTCACGGAAAGCGTGACCAGCCACTTGTTCACGGGCGGACGCGGAGAGCCCGTCACCAATCGAGACGCGCTCACGCTGAGCGACCTGCACCTTTCAAGAAGAACTCGACCACGCCGTGTGCCGCAGCGCGTGGCGCCAGCGCGGACAGGCCGTACTGGTCACGCAGCACGACGCCGCGGGCCGCGGACATCAAAAAAGTCGTAAAGACGTGCTCGGGATCGCGGCGAATCACCTTGTCCTTTTGGCCTCGCTTCAGAAGCACATCGAAACGTTCGAACAGCGCGCGCGACATCTGCGTGCGCTTGTTCTCCGTGCCATGTTCGCTCGCCCACACCAGGCGCAAAAACCTGCCGTGCAGCTCCAAGTGCTCGAACAAAGTCACGAAGCACTCCTCAAGCTGCTTCGAAAAGCCAGCTCCCTCGTGCTCGACCAACGAAGCGTCGAGCTTTTCGAGCAAGTCTTCGCGCCGCTGGGCAAGCAGAGCATCGAGCAGCGCCTCCCGGTCCTTGAAGCGGTTGTAGAGGGTCCCGACCGCCACGCCGGCCCGTTCGGCGATTTGGGCCATCCCCGCGCCGTGCAACCCGAGTTCGGCGAACACTTCCTCGGCCTTGGCTAGGATCTCTCGCGAGGTTTCCTCACGAAAACGCTGCTTTAGCGAGTGTCGCCGAGGTTCGGATTCTGAATCTGAATTCACGGTTTGAATGGTATTGGAGCAAAGGCGCCCACTGTCAAGCCCCCGTGCCGACGTTTGGGCCTTTGGCGGACGCCAGCCAGGGGCTTCCAATGGGCAGACCGCGGCACCATGAAAGCACGGACGATGTCGGAGCCCCGCCCCTTGCCGACCGGCCGCTTAGGGCGACTCGCGCGCCTGGCCGCGCTCGGGGCGCAGACAGGAGTCAGCTTGCTGACGTCGAAGGACGGGCTAGCCGCGGCGACGCAGGCCGCACAGGTGCTCGGTCACTTACGCGGCCTCGCGGCGAAGATCGGTCAAATGGCAAGCTACGTCGACGGCGTGGTGCCCGACGCACACCGCGCCGCATACGACGCGGCGCTCGCCACACTACAGAGCGCGTCACCGACGTCGTCACCGGAACAAATCCGAAGCCTGGTGGAGGCGGAGCTCGGCGCACCCATGGCTGCGCTGTTCGCGGAGTGGACGCACGAACCGTTCGCCAGCGCGTCGATCGGACAGGTGCATCGAGCGCGTTTATTCGATGGTCGCGAAGTCGCCGTGAAAGTGCAGCATCCCGGCATCGACCGCGCCGTGGAGAGCGACCTCGAAAATGCAGGCGTCATTGAGAGCCTGGTCGGGCGCCTGGCGCCGCGTGGCGTGAAGACCGCGCACGTATTCGACGACATTCGCGCTCGCTTTCGTGAAGAGCTCGACTACCAACACGAAGCCCGGCAACAGCTGGCCTTCAGGGCCCTGCATGCGGGGGATCCGCTGATCCAAGTCCCTGACGTGGTGCGCGAGCGCTCGAGTCGCCGCGTGCTGTGTTCCGAGTTCGTCGTCGGCGAGCCGCTCGAAGCGGTCGTCTCGTTGCCCGAAGCGGAGCGGCGCGCGTTCGCGGAAACGTTGTGGCGCTTCGTGTTCAAAGGCACCCTGCTGGGCGGACGCTTCAACGCCGACCCGCACCCAGGAAACTTTCTGTTTCACAGCGCCGGGAGCGTGACCTTCCTGGACTTCGGTTGCGTCCAATTGCTCGATGAAACGCGGCGACGAAACGCACGCGCGCTCCACGGCGCGGCCGTCGCCAAGGACCCACGCGCCTTCGAGGAGGCAGTGGTCGCCTTGCTCGGGACGCGCGGCGGAAGCTACGAACGCGCGGTGCTGTCTTACACTCGGCGCTGTTTCGAGCCGTTGTTCGCCTCCCCGTTTCGGCTGCATTCCGCCTTCGTGGCCGATCTGGTGCGAGGAGTCGGCGCGCTGAAGGCGGAGATGTTCGCCAAGGATGCGAGCTTCGTGATGCCGCCGCCGGGCATGGCGTTCATGAATCGCCTGCAGTTTGGCTTCTACTCGTTGCTCGCGCGCCTCGACGTGGAAGTCGACTACGCCGAGGTCGAGCGGCGCTTCCTGCGCGAGGCGGCCTAGCGCAGCGCACCGAGCTGCGGGTGCGCCTTCAGCGCGTTGGCAGCGTGCTGCACCGCGAGGCCGTAGCGGAGCGCGAACTGGCTCGCATAAGTGCCTACCGGATACAGTTTGTTCGACTTGTCGCTGCCAGCCTCGTCGACTGCGATCTCGTCGTGATGCGGTAGGGAGCCCGCAAATTTTCGCGCGGCGTCGTTCGGAAACAGCGCTGGATCCGGCGAATTCGTCACCCGCTCGATCACGCCTTTCGAGTCCCCTGAGAACGAGTAGCGCCCGGAAATCGGGCGACCGCCCCAGCGTGCGAGCCGGTCGAAGTCGGCAGGCGTCCACCACGTCGCGTAACTCGTCAGGTTCACCTTCGAGAACACGGGATCGCTCGCGTAGTCGTAGGTCAGCGTGGGCTTGCGGGCCACTGGGTCGTAGGGCACTTCCGGGCGCCGTTCGTTTCTCAGGAAGTGTGCGTAGGTCGAATGCGCGTAGAAATCGCCGATTGCGTGAATCGCCCAACACACCGCGCGGATCCCATCGGAGTCAGTGAGGGGGCCCGCATAAAAGCGCTTCAGACGTGCGAGCACCGCGCGCCACGACTCGTCGATGAACCCACTGTCGAAGTGGTCCCGCGGGTCGTACGCGCGAAAGCGAATGTCTGGCTCGTCGATCACCTGCCCCACCACCTCCGTGAAGGAGCGAGCGAGGCGTGAGCAAAGCGGTTCGGGGAGCCCCGCGATCGTCGCCGCCTGCAGGATGATGTTGCGGTGGACTTCGCCGTGAAAGCGCGGGTCGAGGGCGTTCCAGCGCTTGCGCAGCCTGGCATCGACCATAGCGCGCATCGACCACAGGTGATCCCCATTGAAGACGTAGTCGGGCTCGTACTCGAACGTGAGCTCCGAGTCCGCGCCCGAAGCCACCGGCTCGAGCGATGTCCAGGTGCCCTGCTCGCTGCGATAGACCACCCAGGCGTGCGCGTAGCGCGAGGGCCGCGCCGATGCCTTTCGCACGGCCACGCTGCCCAGCGCGACGCGCACATTGTAAGGGCTGATCCCGGCCGCCACCAAGGCCGACGCGAGCAGCGTCGCGCGGTCTTCACAGTCCCCGCGACCGCGCGCTAGCGTTTCCTCTGGCAGTTGCCAGGCCGACCCGCTGCGGAGCTCGTAGGGGATCGCTTCGAAGACACTGTCCGCGACCAAGTGCGCCGCGGTGTCGAACGAAGCTGGCTTACCGCGCTCACCGAGTGCTGCCTGCAAGAACGGATGTTTGCCGAGCTTTGCCTCGATCTGCGCCTTCACCCAGGTCGTGACGACCGTCGATGGCCGCGACGGCACGAAGCCACGCACATCCATCGGGACCCGCGTAGCGCTGCCGCGGCGGCCGGGAAGGATGCGCGCCACCTCGGTCGTTGGAGGGATGACGATGCGCACGCCGCCCCAGTCGAGCCGTCGCTCAATAGTCGCGCGCGGTCGCGCTATCGAGCTCGACTGGGCCGGATGAAGAGCTCGTCGCTTGCGAACCTTGGTCTTTGCTTGAGCCATGACTTGCGAGTGGAACCTCCCGAAACCAAAACTCTTATCACTTGATGCCCGCGCTGCGCCGCCCGAGAATGCGAGTGCGTGCCCCGTGCCCTGTCGAGACTCGCCAGGGGACCTCTGGTAGGCTGCCTGTGGAACCATGTGCGGGCGCTACACAAATGCAGCGGAATTTAGCGAAATTCGCCTGGAGCTCAGGGTCGAACAGCTCGAACTCTTCCGCGACTGGACGCCCACCTACAACATTGCTCCGAGCTATGGGCCAGGCAGCGAGCAGCTGATCGTGGTGCGCACGGCAGGCGAAAAGCGCGCCGTCAGGTTGGCTCGATGGTGGATGATCCCCGCTTTTTGGCAGCAGCCGCTGAAGAAGCTACCGACCGCGTTCAACGCGCGCAGCGAGGACATCGACAGCAAGCCCTTTTGGCGAGACGCATTTCGCTCGAGCCGTTGCCTGGTACCCGCTACCGGCTGGCGGGAGTTCAGCGGCGAGCGCGGACATAAACAACCCTTTCACTTCCAGCTTGGAGGCAAGCTCTTCGCGTTCGCGGGCGTGCATGCCACGTGGACGTCGGCGGTTGGCGAAGTCGTGGAGTCGTTCGCCATCGTCACGACGACTCCGAATCAAATCGCGGCGACAATCCACGATCGAATGCCACTCGTAATGCCCGCCGATTTGCAGGAGAGCTGGCTCGCCGACGACAGCCGTGCGATCCCCGTACTCCGGGACGCCTGCGCGCGCAGTCTCGAACTCGAGCTCGAGGTTTACCCGACCGATCCCATCGCCAACAACGTGCACTACGAAGGGCCGCGTACCATCGAGCGCTTCTCTCCCGCCAAAGCCGCTGCCCCCGCGGTGCAGCAAGATCTGTTCGCGAATCTTGCGGCCCCAGGCCAGCAGCGCTCGCGACGCTGAGCACGGCGGGAGGCGGAGCCGCGTGTCGTTCAGACGCTCGGAAGGCTGGCGAGGCTATTGCGACTCGCGAGGTCCGTCGTCGTCTGCAACGTGTCGCCGGAGACGACCCGCACGTACGACCGGCGCTCGAGCTCCTGAACGTAGTAGCTCTGCTTGTTGCTGCTGATGTCCTTGAGCACGTCGGCCTTCTTACGAGGAGACCAGCTCTCACCGGGGTTGCACAGGGCAACGATGTTTCCGTTTCGGTCTTTCTTCGTCGCCTTCACCCTGCGATCCATCTGTGCTCTCCCGACTTGTCACGACGTTCACGCGCGCCTCCGCGCTTGCGATCGTCGCGAACAAACTAGCTCGACCGCCTCGAAAACATGGGCGGAGCGAGAGGCGCATGCTCGGCATGCGTCTTCGCGCAGTATGGCACGCGGCTGGCCGCGTGCTCGTGAATACGACCTCGCCGCGTGACGCCGCGCCTCAGCGCTAGCGTTTTTCTCGACAAAGCACGGCTTCGCTGCGCGACGCGACGTCGCCGCGCGCCCTGCGTTTGAGTGGACGACGCCATGAACTTCGTGGCGTTGGGGCACGAACCGAGCTAGGGTTCGCCATCGCTCACGTCGCGGGGCGAGCGTTCTCGCGGGGCCTGGGAACACACGCTACGGCGTATCCGACCGCGCCCAGCGCCTGCTCGAATCAAGGAGTCGACCGTGAGTTCATTCGAAGAAAGTCGCCGCCGCTCAGTCAAGACGCTCCCCGCGTCCGCGCTAGACGTTGCGTCCCCTGGGGGCTTGGCGGAAAACCTCTCGGAGAAGAGGCGCGCGTTTCTGTGTGAGGAGCCGCTGCTGCTTGGCTCATCGTGGGCGCGCATCTGGTGCGAGGGTGTGGCACTCGAGGGCCGCGCCGTAACCGGCGGCTGGCCCGGGACGCTTCCCGAGGCGCGAGTTCGCGTACTGACGCACCTCGACCGAGCGCTGTTGGACCGAGGCATGCCGTCTTTGTCGTTGAACGAATTGTCCACTGCGACGGTCAGCATGTACGAGCGCGCGAAGCGCGACTGGCTCATGGCCGCGCGTGGAGCGCCACCCTCCGCGTCGCGCTCGCGCGCCGGGGGCAAGCAGTGAAACCTTCAGTGCCTGCGCCCGCGGTCGCGTGCAAAGTCACCACTCAATATCGCAGCGGCCAGCGGCTCGTGTACGAGCTCGAAAATGAGGGCCGCGTCCTCGACGTGCACATCTCATCCGGCTCCGGGGATAGTGTGGGGACCTGGCTCGTCGCCGCACACAACGGGCGCGGCACCGATTCGACGGTGATCGCCGAATCGGGCACCACCCGGACGGAGGCGCTCGGGAAAGTCGGTGACAGCTGGGCCGCGAAGGCAGGCGAGCTCGGTCTGCCGCTGGTCGACTGGAGCGCGGTGGCCAAGGCCCTGCTCGCAGTGCGCGCGATCTAAACGAGCGCCCCCGTCATTCAGCGGACGACGAGGAGCTGTCGGTTTTCGCCGGGCTTAGCCTATGGAGCAGCGGGCTCGTCCGCATCCTCCGAAGCGGCCAGGGCCTCGAGAATCGCGCGCGCAGCTCGCAGCCGCTCGAAGGCATCCTCGACCGCGCGACTGACGGTCACCTTCTCGGCGCGCGGAGAGGCATTGATCGCCGCCAAAGCGGCCTTGAGGGCCCGCTCCGCGTCTCCAATGCTCCCGTTGGCAGCCAAGATTTCTGGGGGAATGTTTGTCTTCATGCAGTGGATCCTAGGCACGAGCGAAGGCTCGCTCTCGCGGAGCAACGAGCAAGAAGGCCTGCCTCTCGAGCGCATCAAGCGCATGGGACGCGGCGCGGCGCAAGTGACGCACGGGCGAGCGCGGCGCCGGGGACACACGCCGCGTCAGCGCCCCAGGGATACGCGAAGGGCGCGAGAACCGACCCGCTAAAGAGCCAGCATCCTTGAGAGATCTGCCCGGGCGAAGGAGGGATTGACGCACAATCGGCTTGCGGCACGACCGTGAAAGAGCTAGAGGGAGGTCGTCACACGACGTTCCTGCCTGCTCGGCCAGTCGCTCCTCTTCCGAAGAATGCGGCCTCGCTCGGAAGACTGGACACGCCACGTGGAGCTGATGCGGGCTCAGACGTCCCCGGGATGTTTGCCTCGCCCAGCACGCCCCCTCCCTATGCGCACATGGGGTGGTGGCGGAGACGGTCACTAACTAACGTGCGTGGAAGCCAGAAGGTAGCTATGGGCAATCGCCTTTTCGTAGGAAATCTCTCGTTCGGTACCAGCCAGTCGACGGTCGAGGCCTTGTTCGCCGCAGTCGGCGAAGTTCGTGAAGTGGCCATGCCGACGGACCGGGAAACCGGACAACCGCGCGGCTTCGCGTTCGTCACCATGAGCAACGCCAAGGCGGCGGCTGACGCGATCTCGCAGCTCAACGGGCACATGCTCGACGGCCGCCAGA
>JAEUAF010000199.1 GCA_019695485.1 Sorangium sp. | reverse complement strand
CCTTCTCCGCGCGCGCCTCTAGGGGTGCCCCGAGCGGCGCCGGCGGAGCCTGACCCAAGCGCGAGGTCGGTGGTTTCGCCGCCGTCGCGGACGGCGCCGCTCGAGGCACACCTAGAGGCGCGCGCGGAGAAGGCTCAGCCTTCGGAACGGGTGCTGCTTCCGCCTCCTCGGTGCTCGAATCGTCGGGGGGCGGTACGGACGAACCGCTGATCGCGTCGTCACTCGATACGTGGATGAGATGCCCGCACTTACGGCACTTCATCCGGACCGAGCGTCCCGCGACCTTCTCGTCGGCGATCTGGTACTTCGCCTTGCAGCTAGGACAGAGGAACTTCATTCAGCCAGACGCCGTCGAGCGGTTTGGGAAACGGAGAATACCGCGAGGCTAGCATTCCTTCTTCACTTTTCAGCATGGCGGCACACGCTCCAAGCGGTCACACCGGCCCGTGAGCCCGAGCGGCCACCAGGATGGGGACTGGTGAACCGGCGGCACCCCGTGGGTTTGGTGCGACGAGGTCGTTTTCCCTACCACGCTCAGAGCAGCTTCAGAAGGTGCTGTCGGATCGATTGGCGGGTCGCTTCATCCGGCGCGAGTGGCAACGCGCGCTCCCACACCTCCACCGCTCGATTTCTGAAGCCCGCCTTTTGGTAGAGGATCGCGAGATTCTTTAGCGCGGGAAAGTGCTGACCATTGCTCTCCACCGCCGCTTCCAGCGCCGCGATGGCGTCGAATACGTGCCCCTGCTTGCCGTAGAGCAGGCCGAGGTGAAAATGTAGGCGAAAAGCTAGCGGGTCAATGGCCGTGCCCCGGCGTAGGTGCTCGATAGCGGCGTCGATGTTGCCCGCGCGGTACTGGTCGATGCCAGCATTGAGCTCAGCCTCGGCTTCGGCCGACAAATCTCGATCGGCATCCGCCCCGGGCGCCTCGCGATCCTTCAGTGTGGTTTCGACGCACTGCACGATCTCGGAGATGCGGAACGGCTTCTCGACGAAATGGTCCACCCCGAAGGACTGCTTCACGTCCTCGGCGTAGCGCCAGCCGCGATACACGGCGCTCACCATGATGATGGGGATGTTCTTGTAGCGCTCGCTATTCTTGATGCGGCGGGCGATCTCGAAGCCGTGCACCTCCGGCAGCATCGCATCGAGAATGATCAGATTCGGGGCGTGCTCACGCATCATGCGCAACGCCTGAAGGCCGCGCTCCGCCTCGAGCACCTTGTAGCCGGCGCGCGTCAGCAGGTGCGTGAGCATGCGTCGAATCTCAGCCTCGTCGTCGACAACCAAGACAACCTTCGAGGCGCGCGCCGGGTTGAGCGCAGCAGAATCACTTGGCCCCACGACGCTGAGATCGCGCGAGACATCACCGAAGTCGCGCTCCTCGATGTCATCGGCGCGGGAGACCTGCCCGACCTCGTCGTCGACGACCACCGCTCGCGAACTCAGTGGATCCTCGTCCTCCGGAAACCCCGCGAGTTCCAGAGGCATTCTGTCGTTGTCGAGCGGCTCACCGCTCTCGTCGATGCCGAGCTTTTGGAGGAGCTCGGGCGGGCAATTCGGACCGATGTAGAAGGTGTCGCCACGCGCTTTGAGTGCGTAAGCTTGCTCGGTCACGGCGGCGAGCGCCGCATCGAGCGCGACGTAGGGGTAAACGCGCTTGCCGGTGACGAACTCGAGCTCGTCAATGACGCTCTTCTCGCGCGGATCGGCCATCGCCACGAAGAGCCGCTCGTCCCGCTCCAGAACCGGTAAGATCCGATGCTTCTCCGCGATCTCCCGGGGCAAGAGCTCGAGGTGCGAGAGTCGCAGACAGATCTGGGACAGGTCGATGCCCGGAATCCCGTGCTGCTCGGACAAAGCCTTGAGGGCGGCCACGTCCGTGATGGTTCCGTCAGCAGCCAGGCGGGACGCCAATCGCCCGTCGGATTCGTCGGCCAAAGCCCGGTCGAGCTCTTCGGCACGTAGAGCGCGCTGCCGCAGCAGGATCTTGCCGATTTGCTTCTTGTCGGACATCGAGTTCGTCGACCAATCATCATGGCATGGCTCCCCTCGGAGGGTCCATCAATGCCGTCCGCCCGCGAATTTCTCGGGGAAATGGCCCGCCCAATCGGGTCCTGCGTCGGGGGTCAGCGCGTCGCCATCGGCGCTAGAGGCCGTTCCCGCCGCCGCTCGAACGCGCGGGATCGCTTTCCAGCTCGTCCCTCCCGAGCCGCGCGAGCGCGGCGTCTGCCCAGGCGGGGTAGCATCCGAGCACGATGGCGCGCCGCGCTTCTGCGACGAGGGTTTGGTAGAAATAGAGGTTATGCACGGTGAGTAGCCGGTGCGCGAGGATCTCACGCGCCACGTAGAGGTGCCGCAGGTAGCTTCGTGAGTAACCGCCGCGACATGCGGGACAGCGGCACTCGGGATCGAGGGGTCGAGCATCGTTGCGGTACTGCGCGTTCTTGATCACGACTTTGCCGTCGGGCACGAAGGCCTGGCCGTTGCGGGCGTTGCGGGTCGGCATCACGCAATCGAACATGTCGATGCCAGCAGCAATGGCCTTGATGAGGTCGAGCGGGGTCCCGACCCCCATCAAATACCGCGGGCGGCTGCGATCGAGGTGCGGCGCCACCCGAGCCAGAGTCTTGTGCATCTCGCGGATCGGCTCGCCCACGCTGAAGCCGCCCAACGCGAGCCCATCGAACGGCAATCGCGCGAGGGCCTCCGCATGCTCGAGGCGTAGCTCCACATCGAGCCCCCCCTGGACGATCCCAAATACAGCCTGGGACGGTGAACGCGCTGCGAGACAACGCTCCGCCCAGCGCGTCGTTCGAGCTACGGCCAGCGCGACTTCGGCGCGTGGCGCGCCGGCGGGCGGGCACACATCGAGCTGCATCGCGATATCCGACCCGAGCAAGCCTTGGATGCGCATCGCTTCTTCAGGCGTCAGTCGAAGACGGCGACCATCGAGGTGCGAGGAGAACACGAATCCGTCTTCGTCCAGAGTCGTGCGCTTCGCCAGAGAGAACGCCTGAAAACCACCCGAATCCGTAGTGATCGTGTGCGGAAAACGGCAAAACGCATGCAGCCCACCCATCTCGGCGACGAGCTCAGGCCCTGGCCGCTGCCACAAGTGATACGTGTTCATGATGGCGATGCGCGCGCCGCTCGCCTCGACCTCCTCCGCCGACAGCGACTTCACGCTAGCCTGCGTCGCGACCGGTTGGAACGCTGGGGTTTGCACGACGCCGTGTGGAGTAGTCAACACACCCGCGCGGGCGTCACCGCACTCTGTCTCGACGACGAACGCGGTCACGTGGCCCGCCTCGGGATCCACATAGCGTCACCGTACGAGAGAAAGCGGTACTCCGCACGGAGCGCCTCGGCGTAGGCGGCCATCGTGGCATCATAGCCTGCAAAAGCGCTCACCAGCGCGAGCAAGGTGCTTCGCGGCTGATGAAAGTTCGTGAGCAGCGCATCGACCACACGAAAGCCGAAACCTGGCTGGATCAAGAGATCGGTCGAACCCGTGAACGGTGCGATCGAGACTCCGGACGGGCTCTTCAAGGCCGCACTTTCGAGCGCTCGCACCACGGTGGTTCCGACCGCGACGACCGCTGCGCCACGCTCACGCGCCGCGCGAATTTCAGTGCAGAGCTCGGCACTGACGGCAAAACGCTCCTCGTGCATCGGATGGCTGTCTAGATCGTCGCTGCTCACGGGTCGGAACGTTCCGAGCCCAACCGCCAGCTCCAAGCGTGAGATCCGCACGCCGCGAGCGGCGAGACGAGTCAACAGCTCGGGCGTCAGGTGCAGGCCCGCCGTGGGCGCAGCGACAGAACTCGTCCGACCCGCGTACACGGTTTGATAACGCTCGGCGTCCGCCGGCTCGTCGGCGCGCCCCAGATACGGAGGCAAAGGCACGCGCCCCTCGACTTCCAACACGCTTTCGAGGTCGCGGTCGCAGCGCACGCAGACTTCGAGCACACCATTGCTTTGGGCGAGCACCTCCACCTCCAGCGAGGGCCCATCGATGACCGTACCGGCGCGCAGCGGTTTGCTGGCCCGACCGAGCGCGCGCCAACGCTCCCGACCATCGTCCGCCCTGCCGTCTGCTTCGAGAAACAGCAGCTCGACTTGGCCCCCCCCGGGGCGCAGCTTGCCGAACACGCGCGCCTTGCGCACCCGGCTCTCGTTTAGAACGAGCAGCGCGCCCTCCGGCACAAGCTCGGGGAACTCGCGAATCAGGCGGTGGGGGGCCTCGGCGCCGACGACGAACAGCCGCCCACCGTCCCGCTCCTCCGGCGGGTGACGGGCGATCAGAACATCCGGCAGGGCATAGTCGAAGAGGTCGGTGCGCACGCTTGCCGCCCGCTCATAGCACGCAGCCGCTACGGATCCCGCCCCGAGCGCGGCCCAGGGTTAGCGATCTTCGAACGAGATCCCGAGCCGTGTCATCTTGCGCCACAGGGTAGTCGGGCTGATGTCCAGGGCTTCGGCCGCCCGTTCCCGGCTGCCGTCGAACGCGCGCAACGCCGACTCCACCGCCTCGCGCTCCGCGTCGTCGACGATGTCAGCCAGCGTGCGGCCCTGCTGTTTCTCCTCGGACTTGGGCGGCCTCGGCAAAATGTCGTCCACGCGCACGATGCCGCCCATGCAAAGCGCGACTGACTGCTCCACGAGGTTCTCGAGCTCACGAACGTTCCCCGGATAGTCGTAACCCACCAGGCGCTCCATGACGCCATCCGCGAGCCGCACGCGCTTTGCCATCTTGCGGCTATATTTGGCGATGAAGTGCTCCGCAAGCAGCGGAATATCCTCGCGGCGTTCGCGGAGCGGCGGTAACTGAAAGCGGGCGACGTTCAGTCGATAGTAGAGATCCTGGCGGAATCGGCGCTCCTCGACGGCGCGCCCTAGGTCCACGTTGGTCGCGGCCACCACCCGGATGTCGACGCGAAGCGGCTTGTTCTCCCCCACCCTCCGAATTTCGCCCTCCTGGATGGCGCGCAGGAGCTTCGCCTGGAAAACCGGGGTCGTCTCGGCGATTTCGTCGAAGAAGAACGTGCCGCCGTCCGCCTCCTCGAACAAGCCCTTGCGCGCGCCAACCGCGCCCGTAAACGCCCCGCGCGCGTGACCAAAGAGCTCACTCTCGAGCAGCGTCTCGCTGATCGCTGCGCAGTTTACGGTGACGAAAGGCCGCTGTGCGCGCTTGCTGTTCGCGTGAACTGCGCGCGCGATGAGCTCCTTCCCGGTACCGCTCTCGCCAGTGATGAGCACCGTCGCATCGGTCGGGGCGAACTTGATGAGTCGCATCAGGACGTCGCGAATCGCCTGCGAGCGCCCCACCACGTTCTCGACGTGATAACGCTCCTTGAACTCGTGCGCGAAGAGCTGAACCTGACCGTTCAGGCGCCGGCTCTCGAGCGCCTTAGAGACCTTGACGATCAGCTCCTGCTCGGTGAACGGCTTCTGGATGTAGTCGAAGGCGCCGACGCGCATCGCTTCCACCGCGCTCTCGATGGTTCCGTAGGCGGTCATCACGATGACCTCGGTCATCGGTTGGGCGTCCTTCACGGCGCGCAGCACATCGATGCCGTCATACTCCCCCATCCGCAGATCGGTGATCACCACGTCGTACGCGCCCGCGGCGCCGGTTTCGCGCCCTTGGGCACCGTCCGCGGCTTCATCCACCTCATACCCCACGCCACGCAGCATCATCGCTAGCGTCGTGCGCATGTTTCGCTGGTCGTCGACGACGAGAATCTTACCCATAGGACTACGCTGCCCAGCGCGGGAACCCTATCCCTGCGCCAACCGAGAGGCTCCCGGAGACTGCCACAAAATCCCGCCGCGAGGGGCGGCTGAGAGCGACGGCTGTTCGGCCCGCGGGCTCGCCTGGGCCAAAGCTGGAAGCGGATTGCGGGGGCTGCGCTCGCGAGCCAGCGCAAATCCTTCGCGCGCGAAATGCGCCGGCTGCTCCCGGCTAGCGACTCAAGAAGAACAGCACGATGATTGCGATGACTAGGCCGGCCACGCCGATGGCGTATCCGATCGCGCTCGACCAACTCACCCCGCCCGCCCGTTCGCGGCGGCGGCGTACGGGAGCGTGACTCGGTGAGGATATCTCAGCGATGCCTGCGCTGGAACCTTCGCTTCCGGTAAGTGTGCTGATCCCGCTCCCGCTCAATCGATCTTTGCCGGTGGGCGTGAAGGCGGTCTCGGTGGAGAGCAGATCGCTCGCGATGGGACTACTGCTGCCAAGCTTCTTGAGCGCAGAACGGATGGCCTTACGGCGCTGCTCGACGCGCTCCCCGACGACCTTCTTGAGCAACCCGGCGACGCCGCCCTGGGGAACGACGACGTGCTCTGCCTTGAGGAACCCACGCAGCTCGTACTCGAGGTGCGACGCGGTCTGGTAACGCAGGCGGGCGTCGCGCTCCAGGGCCTTCAACACGATGCGCTCGAGCTCAGGCGGATAGCCGCGATCGATGGTCGAAGGTCGCGGCACTTGACCGGAAATCACGAGCTTTAGGGTTTCTACGTCCGACTCGCCACGGAATAAGCGTCGGCTCGTGGTCAATTCGAACAAGACGATGCCGAGCGAAAAAACGTCGCTGCGCCGGTCGACGGGACGCCCGAGCGCCTGCTCCGGTGACATGTACCCGAATTTTCCCTTCAATTGCCCCGCGCGCGTGGATTCCGAGACGCGGCCCAGCGCTTTGGCCACGCCAAAATCCACCAATTTGATGGCCCCGTTCGTGCCAATCAAGATGTTGTGGGGCGAGATGTCGCGATGAACGACGCCGCGTAGCTCGCCATCCGGATCTCTGAGTTCGTGGGCGGCGTGTAGTCCCGACGCAACATCCGCGATGATGCGCACGGCCATTTCCGGAGGGATTGCGCGGCGCTTACCGGCCTCGGCGATCACGGTGTGCAGGCTCTCCCCTTCCACCCATTCCATCGACATCCACATGACGCCGTCCGTCTCCCCGACGTCGTACACTTCCACGACGTTGGCGTGGTGGATGCTGCGAACGAGGCGCACTTCGTCGATGAACATGCGCGTGAACTCCGGCTCGTCAGCGAGTTCGGTGAGCATGGCCTTCACCGCCACCAAACGATCGCGCGGCGGCTCGTTGCACCGCTCTCTCGCTACCCAAACGGTCGCCATGCCACCGCGGCCAATGCGCAGCACCAGTTCGTTGTCGCCGAGTCTCGTACCTTGCCGGAGCTCTTCGGTCATCTACAGGGTTAGGGGCGAAATCCGAGGGTCGTGTCGATTCGACCGCTCTCTTAGTCTGGACTGGATGCCCGGTGGAAGGGCGATGCTCCGGATGGGCGGCCGAAATCGCGTCAATGTTTATTCTGACCGCCGAAGTCTGGGACGGCCAGCAACGCTTTCCGCGAGCTCCGCTCATGGCCGAGGGGGATGTTTTGCCTTTTCCGGGCCGTTCGGATTTTGGACCGCGCGGCCTCCCCGCATGGGATCCCGCGCGGCGCGAGTGGT
>JAEUAF010000133.1 GCA_019695485.1 Sorangium sp. | reverse complement strand
GCTCCCAACTTGCGGGAAAATCTGGCGAATCTAGCCATCCGCGCCGGGCCGAGCCCCCAAGTTGTGCCAACGAAGTGTGCCAGCGCGGGATTCCGAACAACGTGCGCCTACTTTCGAAGCGGTCTTGGCCCGCGCGTGCCGCGACCCGACGCACAGAAACTTGCAGCGCGGTTTCGCGCTCGCGCAGCGCGCGGAGGGTCGGACTCAGCTTCGCGTGAAGCTTGCCACGAAGTAGCCGTCGGTCCCGTGCGCGCGGGGCAACAAGCGAAGGCTCGTGGCGCCAGGCGGGACGAGCTCGGCGAGCTCGGGCGCGTCGAACGGAGCGGGCGTCAGCACGTCGCGCACGCGTTCAACGACCGCCTCGCCCTCTTCCGCGAGCACACTGCACACGGCGAACACGACGCGGCCGCCCGCGCGGGCGCGCGCACCCGCCTCCCGCAAGATCGCGGTAGCAAGCTCAGCGAGCCGCGCCGGATCCGAAGCAGACAGCCGCCCGACGATCTCGGGCCGATGGCGCAGCGTGCCGGTTCCGGTACATGGCGCGTCGACCAGCACGCGATCGAAATCGCCAGGTACGTCGGCCGCGCCCACGCTCCAATCGACGGCGCGACACGCTGGCAGCGGCAAGCCGAGTCGCTTGAACTCACGCTCGAGCGCGTCGAGCTTCTCGGGGTGCACGTCGCTCGCAAAAAGACGCCCGGTTGGTCCGACCAGCTCGGCGAGCAGCGACGATTTTTGTCCTCGCCCGGCGCACGCATCGAGAACCCGCTCGCCCGGGCGCGCGCCGAGCAGCAGCGCCACCACTTGAGCGCCCTCCTCTTGCACGACGAAGGCCCCCTCGGCAAAGCCCTCGAGCTTCTTCGGATCGCCCCGACGCTCGAGCCGCCGCGCGCGTGGCGTGACCTTTCCGAGCGCTGCCGACGCGGCCCACACTGGCACTTCGTGGCCGCCGACCAGTCGTATGCCGACGCCAGGCGGGGCTTCGGACGCGCCCAACAGCGCCAATGCCTCCTCCTCGCCCACAGTCGCGCTCAGGCGTTCCCACAGCCAAGCTGGCGTGCTCTCGCGCAGCGCGTCGGCGAGACTCAAATGCTCGGCGCTGGCGCTGAGCTTGCGCAAGACCGCGTTGGCAAATCCCGCCACGCGCGGACCTCGCTCGCTCTCCACCAGTGAAACCGCGGCATTCACCGCTGCGAAGCCTGGCACCCTGTCGAGCAGCAGCAGCTGATAGGCAGCCACCAGTAGATGACAGAGCGTCGCCTCGTCGCGAATGCCCTTGGGCGCGTGGCGTTCGAGACGCCGGATCAGTGCGCTCTTGGTGCGCAAGACGCCGTAGGTGAGCTCCGTCGCAAGCCCGCGCTCGCGCGCATCGAGTTGCGCGTTGCGCGACAGCTCGGCGTCGAGCGCCGCAGCGGCGAACGCATCATCCCCGAGTACTCGCGCGACGACACGCGCCGCCACGCTACGCGCACTCGGCGGCAACTTACGTTTACCGGAAGGCTCCGCCACTATTCCGCCGCACCCTTGGCGACCGAAGCCATGCCGTCCCAGCGCCGCTCGACGTCGTTCTTGAAGGCCAGCAGCATCAGCCCGAACAAAATGGCCATGCCGACGATATGCATGACCTCCCGCGCCCGCAGCGGCAACGGACGACCGAGCGCCCCTTCAATCAAGAAGAACAGAAAATGGCCGCCATCGAGCACGGGGATCGGGAGCAAATTGAAGAGACCCAGGTTGATGCTGATGAGCGCCATCGCCCACAAGAAATAGTCGGTACCCTTGCGCCCCTCTTCGCCGGCCACCTGAAAGATGGTGATCGGACCGGACAGCGACTTCAGACTCACCCGACCCTGGCCGAGCCGCACCAAGCCGACCAACACGAAGCGTGTCATGTCCACCGTTTCTTCGACGGCTTTCTCGAAGGCGTAGCGGATCGGGGCCGGGTGCGAGACGCGCACTTCCGGCGCGACCGGCAACCAGTGCTGGATCGGGAGCACGTACTTTTCGAAGGACTGCCCGTGTTCGTCGGTGATTTCCTCACGCCGAAGTTGAATCGTGCCTGAACGCGCGCGTCCGTCACGCGCCGACTGAAAGTCGATGCGATGCGGACGATCGGGCTCTGCCAGCAGCCGCTCGCAAAACGTCGACCAGGCGGGCACGAGCTCCTCGTCGAGGCGCACGATCTTGTCGCCGGGACGCATGTCCGCTTTGTAGAAGACCGAATCCTCCGGCACGATGGCGGGATAAAGATCGGCGAGCTCGACTCCGGTCCGCTCGAACAGCGTCGTGCCCGTGGCATCGGGCGTGAGCGCCACCACGCCGGCCTCGAGCACGGCCATGTCCGCGATGCCGCCGAGGGCACTCGGCAGGAACACGGGGCGCAAATAAGTGATTGGCAGAGTTTCCCCGGCGTTGTCGGCGAACATCTCCGACAGGTCCGTGAAGCGCCGCACGGGAACGCCACCCACGTGGGTGATCATGTCGAACGTGCGCAAGCCCGCCCGATAAGCTGGCGACTCGCCGTTCGGCACACCGACGACGGGCGCCGGCGGGCTCGGCTGAATTCCGATCGTGCCGATGCGCTCCACGATATCGAGCTGGCGACGCTCGAGCGTATCTTCGACCACCACCTCGACGTCGGTGTGCTTGTTGTCCCGGAATACCTTGAAGCGCAAGGTCTTACCGGGACTCTTGGCGATGATGCGCTTCAGCTCGTCGAAGGTACCGATCTCTTCTCCATTGATCGACATGATGCGATCGCCGGGGAACAGCTTGCCGTCGGCTGGATGGTTTGGAAGCACCACGCCGACGGTCGGCGGCAGCACCGGGCCATCGCTCACGAACACCGAAAAGTAGAGCAATACCGGGAAAATCAAGTTCATCGCCGGCCCGGCCAGCACGATGACGATGCGCTTGTAGACCGGCAATGACTCGAAGGTACGCCGCTTTTCCTCCGGCAGCACCACGTCGCTCTTCGACTCTTCGAGCATGCGCACGTAGCCCCCGAGTGGCAGCAGCGACACGCAGTACTCCGTCTCGCGCCCGCGCAGACGCAAGATCTTGGGACCGAAGCCCAAGCTGAACGTGATGACCTTCACTCCGAAGGCCTTCGCGAACAAAAAATGTCCGAGCTCATGCACGAAGATGAGCGAGCTCACCAGAACGACGAAGTAGACGACGTCCATCCGCTCACTCAGAGATCGAAAGGCGCCGCGTGCACGCGCCCTCCCCTAGGGCTCCCCTCGCAACCGCTCGAAATCGCGACTGAAGCGAGAAGACCAGGAGAAGAGTTACAGAAAGCAAAGTCGCGAACGGTCATCGAATCGGCAAGGGCCGGAGGCGCCACAGGGGCGCACGGGGCCGGAACCTAGCACGCAGGCCCGAGGGCGGGTAGCGTTCGACTCTCCATGACCGCCAGCAAGAAAAAGTCCCCCGAAAGTTCGCGAGTGAAGCTCCATCAACTGATGTTGCCCGAGCACGGAAATGCGCTCGGCAACGTGCACGGTGGCCTCATCATGAAAATGGTGGACGAAGCGGGAGCGATCGCCGCCATGCGACACGCGCAACGCCCCTGCGTGACCATCGCCATCGACTCGATGACGTTTCGCCAACCCGTACATCTCGGCGAGCTCTTGGTGTGCGACGCGCGCGTCACCTATGTCGGACGCACGTCGATCGAAGTCAGCGTGCAAGTGCACGCGGAGAATCCGATCACCGGCGACGTCACGCACACCAACTCGGCCCACCTCGTGTACGTCGCACTCGGCCCCGACGGCAGACCGAGCGCGGTGCCGGCGCTCGAGCTCGAGACGGACGAGGACCGCCGCGCGCACGCCGACGGCGAACTGCGCCAACACGAGCGGCTGTTGCGCAAGCAGCGCGAGAGCCGGCTGCCACCGAGCACACCTCCGAGCGCGTGAGCGAAGCCGGCATGCCACGGGCAGGAGCGCCGCGCGAATGGTTACTCGCGGCTCGTATCGGTTGGGCACGAAACGCCAGCGGGGGACAGTCGGCACTACGCCCGCCCAAGGCGACCTAGGAACGGTAACATGCGACATTTCCCCGCAATACCGAGGCCCGGGGGCCCGCCACAAATCGCCCCGCGCCGCGACAGCTGCGCAACAGCGACACTTCGTGCGAGGCTCGCGGCGCGCTGACTCGCTTCGCACCATGTACAAGAACCCCATCATCCCAGGCTTTCACCCCGACCCGAGCATCTGTCGCGTCGGCGGCGACTACTACCTTGTCACGAGCACGTTCGAATACTTCCCAGGCGTTCCGATTTTTCACAGTCGCGATTTGGTTCACTGGAAGAAGATCGGCCACTGCCTGACGCGCGCGAGTCAGCTCGAACTTGCGAAGGCCAAGAGCTCGCAGGGCATCTTCGCGCCAACGCTGCGACACAAGGACGGCCGCTTTTACCTCATCACCACGAACGTCTCGAGCGGCGGCAACTTTTACGTCACGACGAGCGACCCGAGCACGGAGTGGTCCGATCCTCATTGGATCCAGGAGAGCGGCTTCGGCATGGATCCGTCGTTGTTCTTCGACGACGACGGCAAGGTCTACTACACGCGACACGGCGGCGGTGAGCGTGGCGCCATCTTTCAAGCCGAGCTCGACCTGGCGAGCGCAACGCTGCGCGGCGAGGCGCGCCCGATCTGGGCCGGTACCGGGGGTATTTGGCCGGAAGGGCCTCACCTCTACAAGATCGCGGGGACCTACTACCTACTCAGCGCGGAGGGTGGGACCAGCTATGGGCACGCACAGGTCGTGGCGCGCTCGAGCTCAGCCTGGGGCCCATTCGAAGCCTGCCCGCACAATCCAATTCTCACGCATCGCGACCGACTCGGGCATCCGATCCAGGCGACCGGACACGCCGACCTCGTGCAAGCCGAAAACGGCAGCTGGTGGCTCGTGTTCTTGGGGATCCGCCCGCTCGACTCGCATCATCACCTCGGACGAGAAACCTTCCTCGCCCCGGTGAGCTGGGAAGCTGGCTGGCCCGTGGTTCACGGAGCCCACGGCGTCGAGCTGGAGATGGACGGCGCGCACTTGCCACCCGCTCACGCCTGGCCCGCTCCCGCGCCGCGCGACGAGTTCGAGACCAGCGCGCTCGGACTCGACTACCTCTTCGTTCGCAACCCCGAGCCCGACAGCCACTCGCTCACCGCGCGCCCAGGCTGGCTGCGCCTGCGCGGCAACGCCACCACGCTCGACAGCGTCGGATCACCGGCGTTCGTCGGCCGTCGCCAACAACACTTCGACTGCCGCGCGGCCGCGCTTCTGGAGTTTGAACCGAGCACGAGCCAGGCGGAGGCCGGGCTCACCCTGCGCGCGAACGAAGAGAATCACTACGACCTGTTCGTGCACGGAGTCGGGGCGGAGCGGCGCTTGACCTTGCGCGCGCGTCGCCTGGGCCTCAACGAGATCGTGGCCGAGACACCGCTCGCGAGCGGCGCGGTAGAGCTGTGGATCCGTGCAACGGCTGAGCACTACGAATTTGGCTACGCCGCCAACGGCCATTCACAACGACTCGGGACGCTACCCACACGCGCACTCTCCACCGAAAGCGCGGGCGGCTTCACGGGGGTTTGCATCGGCCTGTTCGCCTGCTCCAAGGCCAGCCCCGCCGAACCCGCAGACTTCGACTGGTTCGAATACGCGCCGGGCGAAGCGCCGAGTAGCACCGCGCCCGTCAGCCCGAGTTAGGCAAGTTCGGCGGCAAACCGCAGCAGGTAACGCGTCACGCAGATGTGCCAGCTTGCGCCACCAGGGAACCTTGCCTCGTATAAATCGCTTACGAAAGAGAAGCCGAGGCTCGGCACGCTGTTTGCCACTAGGTGCGACATGAAACTCAACCGGTCGCGAGGGCTAGCTTGGGCCCTGTTGACTGTGGTCCCGCTCGGCTGCTCCGGCGTGAACACGACGACGCACGGCGACGCGAGCGGTGGAGTCGCTGGCTCGGCGAGCGGGATAGCGAGCGGGGGCAGCCCGCCGGCTCCGACGATACCCCCCGATTCCGGCGGTACCTCCCCGTGGAGTGGGGGAGCAAACTCGGATCCGACGACCGACACGGCAGGCGGCGGCGGCGCACCCACAAGCCACGGCATACCGGTTTGTGAATCACCAACCTTCGACGTCAACAGTCAGCTCGTCAGCTGTGCGAACGGGTTCGCGCAT
>JAEUAF010000054.1 GCA_019695485.1 Sorangium sp. | reverse complement strand
ACCGCTCGGGGGCTCGGTCCCGTGCGACCCAGGAACGCTGGGGGCCGGTCCCATTTGCAGCTACGGCACGGTGACTTGCGCCTGCGTCTATAATCCCCCAGACACCTCGCAAAGATATTGGAACTGCACGCAATCCCAGCCCTCGTGTAGCACCACGCAAGAGCCGAGCAGTGTCCCGCTCACGACCGACCCTGCAGGGCAAGTCGAACAAGCCGAGCTCGGTATTCAGGGCTATTGGTGGGCGTTCTCGGACGGCGGTTCCGCTACGCAGCGCAACGGCGGCTGTGAACAGGCCGGCCACGCCCCGAGCGAATGTTCGGTGTTGACGGCGCCGAGCCTCGAGAGCTCGGATTTTCCGAATGTCGATGGTGTGATGTGCACCTCGGGGGTCGTCGCACAAGTGGTACCCAAAGCGGGCTCGCCAGACCCCGACTACAACAGTATGTGGGGCGCCATGATGGCCGCCGATCTCATGAATCCCGACGGCGTCTCGAGCAACAAGCCGACCTTCAATGCCGTCGCCTATCACGTGACGGGCTTCGCGTTCGACATCGATTCGCCTCCGCCCGGATTGCGTGTGGAAGTCTCTACGCCGGAGACCGAGGTCTCGCAGCCGCCGTATTGGGGCGCTTCCGTGAACTGGCAGCCCTCCCCCGTGCAAGCTGGCACCAACGTCGTGCGCTTTTCTGAGGTGCGCACGCCGGGGGTCGATCCGGCACCTCTACTCGATGCGTCGCGCATCCAGGGCGTGCGCTTTCATGTGCCCGCGGACAACACGCAGGCCAAAGCGTTCAACTATTGCGTCAGCCATTTCAGGTTCTTGAGGGATGGGCATTGGGCGTTCGAGTCCGACCTGGCGGGTTTCTGCCCGCTCAGTTCCGAGCCCGCTGATCTGTCGGGCAGAACATCGCTTTCGTGGGACGCGGTTCAGGGCGCACCGGCGCCCGGCTCTGCTCACGCGGTGATTCCGTTCAGCGCCGCGAATCAGTGGCTGCGCTTGGCGGGAGCCCCGCTGGCGCCGCTCGACATCTCGCAAGACTTGGTGGAAGGCCGCGTCCTCTTGGTCGCAGGTCTGAGCGACGACGCAGTCCACCCAGGTTACGCCCGAGTCTATGTGACAGGACAAGATCTGGTGTCTGCGATGGGCCCCTGGGTTCCGCTTGCAGCAGGTGTGTGGACGACGCTCGCGCTGGACCCGACAGCTCCCGACAGCGTGTCGCCGAGCGGGTCGGATCTGAGCCTAAGCGCAATTGTGGAAATCGGTGTCGAAGTCACGACCTCGAGCGGCGCCCACACTTACAGCGCTGCGGATCTTTATGCGGATACGATCGGCGTGCGACCGCGCTCGACCTCCGGCGCGGGCGGCGACGGCGGGACGAGGTGAATCCCGGAGGAGGAGCGTGACGGGGGGGCGACCAGCGAGCGGTCGCAGCGGCCGAGCGCGCCACCCCGCGTGGCTTTTGCTGCTCGTAACGGCGGCCTGCACCGCTCGCAGCGTGACCACGGACGAGCTCGCACCGGAGGCGGTGTCGAAACGCGCTGAAGCGGCGGACGCAGCGCCCGATCCAGGCGACATGCACGTGGCGCGCTATCGCCACTCGGCGACCCTGCTTCCGGACGGGAGCGTGCTCGTGGTGGGTGGCGCACAGCACTCGCGCGGCACTGCGATCGGGCTCGGTGCGGGAGCGCTCGCATCGGCGGAGCTTTACTCTCCGGAGCTCGATAGCTTCGAGCGCGTTGAAGCTTCACTCACGGACGCTCGCTGGGGGCACAGCGCCACGCTACTGCGCGACGGCAGGGTGCTCATCGTCGGTGGTTTCGATGACCAAGGCGCAGCCTTGGCAAGCAGTGAACTCTTTGATCCGAGCACCCGAACCTTCTCGCCAGCGGCAGCGCTTTCCGCCGCGCGCGCGCTACACACGGCCACGCTCCTCCCCGACGACCGCGTGTTGATCGCGGGTGGAGTCGGCGACCTGAATCTGCACCGAGTACGGAGTGTCGATGTCTATCAGAGCGGCCGCTTTGGGCGCGTGGAGCCCGGCCCGATCGGCTCGAGCTTCCCCCACACCGTCGTCCTCGAGGCGGACGGGAAGGCGACCCTGCGCTGGGGTGATGCTTCCGTCGCCGAGAGCTTCGACCCGGCGAGCAATTCCTTCGCCCCTGCCCGAACCCCACTTTCGGCGACAGACGCGAAGATTCTGGGCCCCGAGTTTAGCGCAACGCGCGTGGACGACGTGTCGACTGCGTTCTTCGGCAATCAGTATCTGTGGGCGCCATTCACACTTGCCCTACCAATCCCCGGAGGCTCGGAGCCGAGCGGCTGGGGCGTCCCTTTCCAGGCCACCTACGCCGCGGGCTGCCTCTGGCAGAGTGGCGGACTTGTGGGCGGAATGGCGCAATCCGGCGCGGGTTGCTTCAGCGACGTGGCGCGCGGCGAGCCTAGCTCGCCGCTAAGCGCGGGAACCATCCAGCCGCGGGCTTGGCACTCGGCGGTAGCGCTGCCCGACGGCTCGCTGTTCTTGGCGGGCGGCTGGGCCAACGCCCCATTGACGTCCAGCGAGCGCGTCGTGCCAAGCTGGGTGGAGCGACAGCTCGGCCTGCCGATTCCAGTCGAACCTTCGGTCACGCTGCTCCCCACGGGCGGCGTGCTCATCACGGGTGGCGAGGTAGAAGGTAAGGCCGTATCCGAGGTCGCCTTGTTCGATGGTGCCGAACTCACGACGCTGGGCGCGCTCAAGTGGCCGCGCTCCGGACACAGCGCAATTCTGCTGAAGTCGGGGAAAGTGCTGGTCGCAGGCGGGCGCACAGCGGAAAACGCCAATGAGGAGCTGTTCGATCCCGCACAGGCAGCGTCGCAAGACGCGGGCTTCCGTCTGACTGCGCGCGGCAGCGGTCTCGTGATCGGTGAGGGTCGAGCGCTCTTCGCGGGCGCTAACGGCCTCGAGTACTACGATGAAGAGAGCGGGCGCCCCGCGCCGGTCCGTTTGCCATCGGCGGTCGACAGCCTTGGCTGCGAACGCCCAACGCTGTTGCGACTCCCCAATGGCCATGCGCTGATTCAGGGTCAGCGCTATCTGATTGATGTCGATCCGACATCGCAGACGGATCCGCAAAGCATCGAGCTGCGCTCGCCCCGCTGCGACGCCGCGCTCGCGCTCCTTCCCGATAACAGCGTGCTCATCGTAGGTGGCAGTTTCGAAAAACCGCCGGGCAACAACGCGGTGGAACTCTACCGTCCCGGAGCCGATCGCCCCGAGGGTTTTGGGCGCAGTGCGCCGGAGGGTCCGCGCGCCGTTTCCTGGTTGAACACACTCAATGTCTGGGGCCTCAGCGAAGATTGGGTTTACGACCCGCGACAGAGCGCCTTGTCGCTCGCCGTTCTACCGGGAACCTCGCTCTCCCTACAGCGAGACCCCCACGGGGTTGGCATCTCCAGCACCACGCTGCTCCCCGATGCCAGCTTCCTCGTCCTCGGCTGGGCGGATGGAGGCCCGGTCGCGCTGACGCGGCAAGTCAGGAGCGCGAGGATCGCCTTCGATTTTCAAGAACTGAGCGTGCGCATGGGCGAAGAGCGCACACTGCGTAGCTCGGCGACCCTCTTTCCGAGCACGGAGCGCGAGGGAGGCTCGGGCACCACGGGCGCGTCTTCCAGCGCGGCGCCGATCCCAGTCTGGTTCCCTCAAGATGGTGGCTCGCCCGTGGTCGGCACGTTTCTCAGTTGGTCGGACCACATGGCGCGCTGGCGCGTGCCAGTAACCGGCTATCCAGGGCTCGGCTTATTGTTTGCGGCGACGAATGGCGAACTTCATCCAATCGGGCCGGTGCGTATAGTCGCGCGGCAATCCGGAGAAGCGTGTGGGCTCGGCGGCGAATGCGCGAGCGGATTTTGCGTCGATGGCGTGTGTTGCAACAGTGCGTGCAACGAAGCGTGTGCCGCGTGCTCGCGCGCCGCGTCTGGCAGCGGCCCCGACGGAACGTGTTCGCCACTTGCCGCGAACGCCGAGCAGACTGGCTGCGATGCCTCTCCGCCCTGCGGTCAGACCGGGCTCTGCGACGGCTTGGGTCGCGGCGTGACCCACTGCGCGAACTACGCGGAGGGGCGCGTCTGCGCCAGCGGAAAGCTCTGCCAGGAAGGCGTTTGCGCGAACGCTCCTCCGGCGCCGACCGCTGACTCGACTCCCCCGACTGCGGTGTGCGACGAGGTCACGCGCGACCGCCTCTTGCCGCCGGACGGCGAGCCACAATCCTGTGAACACTACCGCTGTTCGCTGCAGACCAACCAGTGCTTGAAGGCGTGCGTCGACAACCGCGATTGCGCAACCGGCTACGTCTGTTCGGGCGCAGATCGCGGCAGCTGCATCGATCCGTTGCCTCCGGCACCGGGGATCTCGGGCTGCGATTGCAAGATTCATCCTGGTTCCGAGCCGCGCGAGCTTGAGTGGACGGTCTCCGCCTTAGCCGGACTCGTCGCGCTCGGACGCCGCGCGCGCAGCCGCCGTCAACCGGGACACACCAAGTAGGCTTGAGCTAGCGGATCGCGCGGGTTGGTTCCCGCGACGACGAGACGCTGGCGCCGCTGATTCGGACAATCGCGCACGGAGGCGACCTCTCCCCAGCCCTGCGCGGGATCCGCGTAGCAGTAACCCACATCAACGACCGGCAGCCCCGCGCGGCACGCTGCGGTCGCGGCTGGCGGCAGCGGATCGATCGCACAGTACCCGAGCCGTTCGCAGGGCAAGGTGCCAGAGACGCCGCAAACTCCCTGACTTGCAAGCAGTGGAAACAGGGCCGACTTCGCCCGAAACGTGGCCTGGTGGCGCCCAGGCTGCACGCAATCATCTGGGCTTGCAGAAGCTCTGCCGTCCAAATACAGCACTTCTAGTACGTCGCAATCAATGCCGCCCACCGCGTCTACCGTGAGCGGCTGCGGGAGACACGACGCCGGCGTCAGTCGACCAATCACCTGCTCGCTGAGCGCGGCAAAGGCCGCATTGTAGCCAAATGCTGCCGACAGAGTGTCTGCGCTCGGTGGCGCCTTCGGGCAGACCGACGCGAGCAGCGGATTGAGCTTGTTCGCACCTAAGGCCTGCGTGAACTCGACGAAACGCGCGCCGGGATACGCCTTGTCGAAGTACTGCGTGGTGCCCTGCAGGCCGCCCTCGGGTGGCTGACAGAGCGGCCGACGCGCCCCAAGCTCCGCTGCGTGACACTCGCAGTCCGTCCTCGAGGCGTCGCTGCAGTCGATCGGTTGAGCGAGCGGAAACGTGCAAGCGTATTGAAGGTCATCGCCGAACGGGTTCGCGTGCTCGTGACCATTGATCGGATTCTGGGTGGGACTGCGGCTGACAGCCGGGGCGAGCGGCGCGCCCGTCAGCGGATGCGCCGGCAACTTCAAGGTCGTGCGATCGGAAATGCTCTCCAGCATCAGGGCGTCGTCCGGCACGGCCCGTTGCGCGTCCTTGCTAAGCAAGGCGAAACGGCCAGCGTCGCGCAGCGCCGCGTAGTCGAGGTAGCGGAGGCCAGAGGCGTCCCCGAGACTCGCTGAGTCTGCGACGTCTTGCCAGGGCACGCCAACGATGCTGAGTACGAGGATATCGGAGTGGGTGCGCCTCAAAGGATCGAGTGAGCGCAGGTCTGGTGGAGGGAGCAGCTTCGCTGACGACGCCCCTGAGGAGTCCGGAAGGCTGAGGGCGTCGGCGTAGCGCTGAATCGGCTGCAAGAGGTCGATCCCGAAGCGGCGCTTTTGGTCGAAACAGCGCAGCCTGAGCGGATCATCGGCTGGCCGAAAGGGCCCTTGCTGACAGCTAGAGTCCAATGCGGGCGCAGTGCAGGAGGCGGGGAGGCCTTGCGCCAAGTCGTCGCACGACACGCAGCAGACGTCGTTCGGATCGCGCGCGCAGGCACTGGTGGCACGCGGCATGTAAAACGGCGCCCCAGCCACTGAGCTTTGGCCAACGAGATAGCCGAAGCCCGTGTCGGAGATGGAGCAGTCGTTGCGATCGCTGACGAACACGACGCCCACCAGCGAATGCGGGCGTAGAAACTGAGCGCGCTGCGCGAGGAGCACGATGTCCGTCGGCCCCTGGTTGGCGCGCAGACCGGAGGGCAAGGTGGTTGCACCGGCGGGATTCGGCTCCACGAGAAAGCGATACGCGGCTTGCAACGGCTCCGAAAAAAGACAACCCGCGTTCCCAACGCCGGTCAGCATCGCCGCAAGCTGCTGACGCAATTTCGAGGCATCGGTTTCGCCGACTCGCGTGGCATGAGTCTGCCCCGGATCCCACGCTAGAAACCCCGAACCGTTCCAAGAGCTGAGCCCCGAACGCACGCTCGGCAGCAGATATGCGCCATCGTTGCCGGCCGGCTGCTGGCAAGCCGCCGCGCCCTGCCCGCTCAAGCTCGAGGTGATGACCCCTATTTGCAGGTCTCGCAACGGCGCAAACTCTGGACTCCCTTCTGCGCAGCCGCTCACGGGATCGGCCACACTGCCGGTCGGCTTCCCTTTTTCGTCGAGGCAAGCAGGCCTCGTGAGCCGCTCCAACAACGACGCCAGGCTGAGCGACAAAATGCGCTGCTTTTCGAGCATCGACGCGCCGTTGTCGATGACGAACAGCAGATCGAGCTGGGTGCGCGTGGGCAAACTGATCGGCACCGCGCTGAGCGTGGGCACCCGCGCGTCGCTGCCGGAGCCCGCCTCACCGCCCTCTGAACCGCCACCCGCGCTCGCCCGCGCGCCTGCAGCGGCGCCTGCAGCAGCGTCGACAAGAGCGCCGCCCGCCGAAGCTCCGGCC
>JAEUAF010000915.1 GCA_019695485.1 Sorangium sp. | reverse complement strand
GCGCGTTCGACGGCAGCGGCCACGCGCGCGTCACTCAGCGGCGCCACCAGCAGCGCCAGGCGCTGTTGGTCCTCGACCCCGTGCTCGATCGCTTCGGCCAAAAGCCCCGCCAACGAACCATCCTTGTCGCCCATGCGCAGCAGCGCCTGCGCGGCCGCCACGGAGAGCAGCCCCTGTTGCGCATCGGCTACGACACGCAGTTCACGCGCCCCGCCAGCAGAATAAGAGGCCGGCGCGGCCCAAGCCTCGATGATGGTCAAGCGTCCTTCCTCATCGGCGCGCGCGAAACGATCCCGCAACCCGAGCACGCTGAGCTCTCCCCCAATCGCACCCGCGACGCGCGCCGCGAGACTGCGACTCATCGGATCCGGGTCGAGCCGGAATGCCTCGAGGGCGGCCGAGAGATCCCCCGGAAGCGGCGCTTGCGCGGCAGCCTCCAAGGCGGCGCGGCGCACGCGTTGGTCGGGATCCGTAAACCATGCGCGCCGCGTGAGTTCGTCGCTCGCATCGATGGCAGCGCGCGCAGCGACGGCACGCCACGCGGGATCCGCGTCCTGCGCATGGCTCTCGAACATACGACTCGACTCGATGTCGCGCACGACCAAGCGGGCCAGCATCGCCTCGGCGCCCACGTCGTCGTGTCGCTCGGCTCGCTTGCGCAACGCGGGCAGCACGGGGCTCACGCACGCGCGCAGGGCATGCACATGACGCACACCGCTATCGCCCTCCGCGCTCGTCACTTCGCGTTCCGCGACCGCGTCGGCGACGCGCAGCACCGCTGAGCGATCGAGCTTGCCAGCGCGCTCGGCGCTCTGAATCTCTCGACGCAACGTCGGCAGATCCTGATAGAGCGCAGCTCGCACCGGCCCTGTTGGGGCGCAGCCGACCAAGGCCAGCAGGCAAAGCAATCTGTAGGCGGAAGCGCTCAATGGTCAGTCTCCGGGCCGCACGTGCCGTGGCTATGAAGCCGCTAGCGTAGCCCGGCTGACCCCGGACGGACGAGACCTGCGTTGTGAAAACACCCTCCGACGCCCAACGGGCAAAGGCTCGCCCGACGCTTTCCGAGCCGCTCGCGGCCCAAGGCCGCGCCGCGCGCGCACTACCCGAAGCCTGCGAGCGTCGCTGGCACGCGGGGAAGCCACGCCCTCAGTTGATCGTGGTTTCGCTGGCCTGACCAGCCGGCGCTTCGCCCCGCGCAGAGCGGGCAATGTGATCGCGACGCTGACTCGCAGCCCGTACGAAACTCGAAAAGAGCGGATGCGCCGCCGTCGGCCGGCTCTTGAACTCGGGGTGGAACTGGCAGCCCAGGAAAAACGGGTGCTCGTTGAGCTCCACAATCTCGACGAGGCGGTCGTCCGGACTCGTGCCGCTCAGGCTCAGCCCAGCGCGCATCAGCGGCTCCCGATACTCGTTGTTGAACTCGAAGCGATGCCGGTGACGCTCCGAAATCTCCGCTTGAGCGTAGATTTCTGCGGCGCGACTGCCAGCCTTCAACGTGCACGGGAAAGCACCGAGGCGCATGGTGCCGCCCTTGTCCTTCACGCCGCGCTGGTCCGGCATCAGGTCGATCACCGGGTGCGCGCAGTCCTTGTCGAACTCCGTGGAGCTTGCGCCCTTGAGGCCGCAGAGGTTCCGCGCGAACTCGATCACCGCCAGCTGCATGCCCAGACAGATGCCGAAAAACGGCACGCCGTGCTCGCGAGCAAAGCGAATCGCCGAGATCTTACCCTCGACCCCGCGGTCCCCGAAGCCGCCCGGAACCAGGATTGCGTCCAACCCGCTGAGCAACGCCGGGGTGCTGCCCCGTTCCAGCTGCTCCGAATCAATGTACTCGAGCTGAACGGCCACGTCGTTCGCGAGGCCGCCGTGCACGAGCGCCTCGTGGAGAGACTTGTAGCTGTCCTTGAGGTGAACGTACTTGCCCACGACGCCGATGCGGACCGACCCGTTGGCCGGCTTCTTGAATTTCTCGACCGTGCGCTTCCAGGCGCCGATCTCCGGCTCGCGTGACCAGATGTTGAGGCGCTCGGCGATTTGTTCGTCGAGCCCCTCCGCATGGAGCACGAGCGGTAGCTCGTAGATGCAGGAGACATCGACGGCAGAAATCACGCTGTCGACCGGCACGTTCGAGAACAGCGCGATCTTCTCTTTCAGCCCGCGAGCGATCGGTCGGTCGCAACGACAGACCAAGATGTCCGGCTGAATTCCGATCTCGCGCATTTCGCGCACGGAGTGCTGCGTGGGCTTGGTCTTGAGCTCGCCCGCCGTCACGATGTGCGGCACCAGCGTCACGTGCACGCTGATGCAGTTCTCAGCGCCGGCCTCGAGCTTGAGCTGTCGGATCGCTTCCAAAAACGGAAGCGACTCGATATCGCCCACGGTGCCGCCCACTTCGACGATCGCGATGTCAGCGCCCTTGGTCGCCTCGTGGATGCGCGCTTTGATCTCGTCGGTGATGTGAGGAATCACTTGAACGGTGGCACCCAAGTACTCGCCGCGCCGTTCTTTGCTGATCACGGCCTCGTAGATGCGGCCGGTGGTGACGTTCGCGGTGCGGCCAAGGGTGCAGCTCGTAAACCGCTCGTAGTGGCCGAGATCGAGGTCGGTCTCGGCGCCATCATCGGTGACGTAGACCTCCCCGTGCTGGTACGGCGACATGGTGCCGGGATCCACGTTGATGTACGGATCCAGCTTCATGTGGGTCACGCGCAGGCCGCGCGCTTCCATCAGCGCGCCAATCGACGCCGACGTGAGCCCCTTGCCGATCGAGGAGACAACTCCGCCGGTGACTAAGACGAACTTCGTTCGTCGGCTCACCGGGACACCTCGTTCACGAGACTTTCAGTATCATGCTTTTCGAACAAGTGCATCCCCTTCCACGCGAGGCCGAGACGGATTCCGTCGTCACGGTGAAGCGCTTCGTCTTCGTTGCAGAAGCTCAAGGTGAGACCGTTCTTCAAAATGACCCGCTAAGACCAAGACCGATGCTGCCCTGACCAGCAGCAAACGAAACCGAGTGAATGCCCGCGGCCGGTGCAGGCGTCGCGACCGCGGTGCGCATGAAGCCGGCTTCAGCGATGGCCGCGAGCCCGCCAATCTGCCCCACCGCGGAAACGCCGGCGAGGATCGCGCGAATGACGGCGATGGCGTCGGTGCAGTTCGCCTCACCAGAAGCGCAACCCGCGTGAGCCATGGTCATCCACGGGCCAACGACGGGAATGCGCAAGCGGTCGTGCGCGGGTGCGCCGGACCATGCGTACGATTCCAAGATCGCAGCGCCATACCAAGCCGCAAAAATCCCGGTGCCCGCGAGCGCCAGCGTACCGCGCGCCGCTGGCGGCGGCGATTCGAGCGGAGGCGGCGCAGCGAGCTTCACGGAGGCATCGGGTGCGCCGGGCGGCGGAAGTTCGGCCAGGGCGGAGTGCGCTTCGAGCAGCGTCAGGGCGCACAAGAGCAGCGAAACGAGCCGACGAGTCACCCCGGCCTCTTGGCGCGAGTCGGCGCTGAACGCAAGCGGAATGAGGGGACCGCCTCGGCCTGCGATAGGATGGCCGCGTGGAAGCCCCCGATTCCGAAACCAAAGCAGTCTTGGTCTCGCGCAGGAGCTTTGCGTTCTGCGCGTGCGCCGCGGTCGGCGCGTTCGCTCGGGTAGCGAGGGCGGACGACTCGCTCGAACCGGCGCGCGCCGCAGCAGCGACTGCACTGACGGAGCTCAGCTCCTGGGCTCGCCTGCATGGCCTTGCGCTCAGCGCTGTGCTGCTCGACGCTGGCAGCGGCCAAGAGCTTGGCAGCGCCGGAGCTCACAGTCCGCTGAATCCCGCGTCGAACCAGAAGCTCTTGACCATGGCAAGCGCCCTCGATCGCTTGGGGCCCGGCTATCGTTTCACGACGGCCCTCGCGGGCCGCGAGAGCGCGCCTGCGACGCTTTCTGAGCTGGTTCTGCGCAGCAACGGCGATCCCGAGCTCTCACTCAGCGTGCTAGAAAAGCTGACACGCGCGCTGGCAGAGCAGGGTGTTCGCGCCATTGCGGGCGACATCTGGGTGGACCAGAGCGCCTTCGACAGCGCGTGGGAGCCGCCTGGCTACCACGAACACGCCGATGACTGGGCCGCATATCGCGCGCCCGTCAGCGCTGTGAGCGTCGACGGCAATGCGCTCACGCTCCATGTCGCGCCGGCGCTCGAAGGCGAAGCCGCGCGCGCCTGGGTTTCACCCGTGGGAGTGGCCACGATCGATGGACAGATCCAGAGCGGCGCCAGTCGCGGCCCGCAGAACGTGCGACTCAGCGTGACGGAGGAGCGCGATTTGCCGAGCGCGCACGTGGGCGGCGTGATCCCGAGCGGCCACGCCGAGCAGACCTTCAGTCGGCGGCTGCCGAACCCAGAGCTCGCGGCCGGGCACGTGCTGCGACAGTTGTTGCTGGAGCGCGGCATCGCGTGCCCTGGGCGAGTGCAGAGCGGCGGCGCGAACATCGAGGCCGAGCGCGCCAGCGTGCGCTCGCGCTCTCTCGCCGAAATATTGCACGCACTCGGCAAACACAGCGACAATTTTGTCGCAGAAATGTTGTTGAAGGCGCTGTCGCGCTCCGAGAAAGGCGAGCCGGGGAGCTCAGCCGCGGGAGCCTCGTTTGTCGAAGAGTACGTCACCCGCGTGCGGGGCGCAGAGCCGGGCCTGCGCATCGGAAACGGCTCGGGGCTCTACGATGCCAACCGAGTGAGCGCGTGGACGCTCGGCCGCGTACTCGTCAGCGCGTATCAAGACCCGCGCATTGCTCCAGAGTTTCTGGCCGCACTCTCGATCGGAGGCGTCGACGGCACGCTGTCACAACGCTTCAAGGCGTTCCGAAGCCGCCGCACCATTCGAGCCAAGACGGGCACCTTGGCCAGCGTCAGCGCGCTGTCTGGCTACGTGCTGCGCTCATGGCCGAATCCCCCGCTCGTGTTTTCGCTGTTGCTGAACGGTAGCAATACGAAACAGTTCGAGGCCCGGCAGCGCATGGACGCGGTCGTGGAGGCCGTCGCGCG
>JAEUAF010000888.1 GCA_019695485.1 Sorangium sp. | reverse complement strand
CCTCGGGCTCATCGTCCTGATCTACGGGCGCCCGTTCGACTTCATCCCTGCGCTGCGCGGCCTGCCGCTGCTCTACTTCGCCTTCGCGTTCGCGGTGATCGGTTTCTTCGTCGACGTGCGACGCGGGCTCACTCCGCTGCGCGCAGCCCCACACCTGAAGTGGGTGCTAGGTTTCTACGTTTGGTGCATCCTCACGGCGGCGGTGCGCGGTCCTGACAGTCTGCCTACTGCGGGGCTGACGCTCACCATTGCGATTTCGATCTATCTGCTCATCGCGCACGGCCTGAGCTCGTTCAAGGCGCTGGAAGCCCTGGCCGCCACGATTCTCACCTGCACGCTTTTGATTTCCGCGATCTGCACGCACCAGGGCATGCAGCCCTTTCAGTGCGTCGCGCTGCGGGCCACCGACGACATGTCGGCCTCCGGGCGCCCCGACGGGCGCGCCTGCGAAACTGCGGTCACTTGCTACCAAGAAGCCCCTGACCCCGAGGCTTCGTATCGCTGTGAGCACGCTGGGTTATTGGGGATCACGTCGGTCGGCAAAGGTCGTGTGCGTTACGTCGGAGTCCTGCAAGACCCGAACGAAGCGTCGATGGCGGTCGCCATGGGTATGCCGCTCGCGTTCGCATTTTATCAGCGCAGACGCTCGGCGACTCGCCTGGCGCTTGCGATTGTCACGTTCATCCTGGCGACGATGACCGTGGTGCTTTCGCAGTCGCGCGGAGGGCAACTCGTCTTTCTCTCCGTGCTGGGCGTGTATTTCTTGAATCGCTTCAAGACCAAGGGCCTCATCATCGCGCTGGTCTGCGCGCTGCCGGTGCTGGCGCTCGGCGGCCGCGACGGCGAGGAGGCGGCCTCGAGCGCGCTCGAGCGCACCGAAAACCTAATGGTCGGGCTCACCCTATTCGGGCGTTGGCCGCTGTACGGCTGCGGCTTCGCGCAGTTTACCAAGCACCACAATCTGACCGCACACAACTCCTACCTGCTGGCGCCGTCGGAGCTCGGAGTGATCGGCATGGTGGTGTGGGACACCATCATCATTCTGAGCATTCGCACCGCTTGGCGCTCGCTCAAGATCTGCAAAACCGCGCAGGCCGAAGTCGGCCGGATTTGGAGTCTGGCCCTGCTCTCCATCTTTGCCGGGATGTGCGTGGGAGTGTTCTTCTTGTCGTTCAACTATCACTACGTGCTTTGGATCCACGTAGGTTTGAGCGGCGCGCTGTGCGGCGCGATGATTCGCCACAACGGGAATTTCAAGGTCGACATTACGCTGCGAGAGGTGGGCCGCGTCTTCGTCGGCGGGCTCGTATTCTTGGCCGTCCTGTTTCTTTACACCTGGGTCAAGCTGCGCAACGCCTGAACCCGAAAGACACGAGCGTCGTCCTCACTCGGAGGATGGCGTCGAGGGGGAAGGCTCCGACGGAGTCGCGTCGTCAGTGCCCCCACCCGATCGCGAGCCGACACCGCTGCGATCGCCGCCGTCGACGCGCTGCGGAGCCTGCACCGGAATCTCACCGATGCGCCGCGCGGGGAAGCGACCCGAGACGAACAACGAGACCGTGTTGCGCGCAAATGCGGGCGCGATCGCGGTCGCCTCGTCCTCGTTTTTCTGCTCGAAATGCTGGTACGTCAAGTACACGCTCGGCAAGTCGCCTTCCGGAAAATAACCGACCATCGCGTTGGTCGCCCACAGGTACATCGGCGAGGCGATCAGCGAGCCGTTGGCACCGATGATGCGGTTGCGAGACAAGCCCGTTCCTGCCTGCGCCGAGATGTACGCGCGCGGAATCAGCGGCAGTTGAACCGCCAGCTGCGCAGAGTCGGAGAGGTAGGTATAGCCGGTGATCAAGCTGGCCGTGACCGTGCGGTCGTAGGCGAGCGACGCGCCGAAACCCTCACGCCGCCAGAACAACGTGCCGCCCCAACGCGGAGTCTTGAACGAATCGCCCTCCAGGTTGAAGCTGAAAGCAGCGCCCGCGCGGAGCTCCGTCGTCCAGAACTCGGTGAGATCGCGGCGCACGCGACCGAGAACATCGACAATCAACTGTCGACGCGGTCCGAGCCCCGCGCTCATCGCGGGTAAGTTGCCCATCAGGAAGTAGCTTGCGCTCGCGCGCGCACCGACGGCATTGCGCTCGAACGCATAGTCGAGCCCCAGCCCACCGAGCGCGTTGTAGCGAGTCGGTTGTGGCACCGGCGTCGAGATCGGCGCGGTCACACCGACGTTGGCGAGCTCCTCGGCGCGCCAATGCTCATCGAGGGCGTGGGTCAGCTGCTCGCCCGCATCGAAGCGAAACAATTGGGAGCGGCCATCGCCCTGCGCGGAGGTCGGCGCCGTCGGCGTCGAGGTCAACGCGGCGGCCGTCGTCATGCGTGAGGCCGAAAGATTCAGGAGCAATTCGTCGGCTTCGGACAGCGACCAAACACCGCGGCCCTGCACATTGTCTTGGGGCGCGTTGAGCTCCGGATAGCCCACGTAGAACGTGAACGTGTGCGCGTAGCTCAAGAGAAACCGAGAGCGCTCGTGATCGCTGTAAAGCTCGAGCCCAGGCGTGAGCGCGAAGTAGACCGTATTCACGCGAGGCGCGGCGCCCGGAACAGTTTTTTCCGGCGCGCCAAGCAGATTGTCCGTGTAGTTCGCCGAAGCGTGCCCGACGGCATGAATGCTGGTCTGCGCGCTGCCAATCGCGGGCAGGGCAAGGCATGCCACGCCGACGAGTAAGGCCCGAGCCCGGCGCCTGCCGCATGACGCTGCCTTCATTCCCGCCCGCGTTTACCACGCTTGCAGCCCGGATGCTCGGTTTCGCGCGGAGTCCGAGTCCGAGCGTCGCTTGCTTAGCCCCACCTGAGGAGGTAGCTTGTCGAGCTGTGTTGCCGGAACACGGACCCACTGCGCTGGACCAATTGGGCGTCCGGCAAGTGCGCCCGGACTCGGAGCCGGATGCATTCGCGGAGATGCGGCGCGTCGCACGAAACCTGCACGCGCAAGGCCAACAGGCTGTGGGGTTCCTGCCCGCTGATGACGACGTCGGCGTCTGCGGTCTGATGATCCAGCTCGCGCTGCTATCGGCCGAAATTCACGGCGTGATGGTGAACGTGTTGGACGTGAATTTCACCGCGCCGCTCCGCTCGGAGTCGCCTGCGCTGGCGTCCGCGGTGCCCGACGCGTTTGGCATGCGCACGATCTGGGTCGCGGAGCGCGTGACACTGACCACACCCGCGTTGACGACAACCAAGCTCGTCATGCGAGACGTCGAAGGCATCATCAAGCGCGCGCGCTCGCGCTTCGGCCTAGTCTATGTCGACTTCACTGGGATCCAGCTGTGGGGCGAGCAGCTCCACGCTTACGACCTCGTGGATGGCGTGGTCGCGGCAGCGATCGCCAACAAGACCTTGGAGCGCTCGATTACGATGAGCGTGCGCGACGTCCCGCTCGACCGCCGTTTGGGCGTGGTTCTAATTGGCTGAAGGCGAAACTCACGCCATTCTGACTTTGAATATCATGTGGGCTAAGATCAAAAACAAGCACTTCGAGCGTTGGTTGCCGGGCTACTTCCGCTACCTCGTGGCAGCACGCGCACGCCGCGCACGTCGACCGCAGGGGCTCAAGCATGTCCTGTTCGCGGTCTGCGATCACTACGAGCCGCTCTGGAATGGCTCACGCGGCAAGGCGGACATTGAAACCGGGCAGAAGCGCGTCGAGCAGTGGTACACGGACTACCCGCGGCTCGCCGATCGCTTCCGCGACGCCGATGGTCGGCCGCCGAGGCACACCTTCTTCTTTCCGGCGGAAGAGTTTCATCCGAGCTTCTTCGACCGACTCGACGATCTGGTGAGACGCGGTTACGGAGAGGTCGAGCTTCATTTGCACCACGACGGCGACAACGAGGAGTCGCTCGAACGCGTGCTGCGATCAGCGCTCGACACCTACGCGGCCCGTGGTCACTTCTCACGCGCCCCCGACGGCAGCGTTCGCTACGCGTTCATTCATGGCAACTGGGCGCTCGCCAACGGGCGACCCGACGGCAAGCAGTGCGGCGTCGACGCCGAACTACCGCTCTTGTTCCGCACCGGCTGCTATGCAGACTTCACGTTTCCCTCCTGCCCAGACGTCACGCAACCAGATCGAGTCAATCAGATCTACTGGCCTGAAGGTGACCTCTCGCGGCGGCGCGCCTACGAATGGGGCCGCGAGGCCCGCGTCGGCGAGAGCTTCGACGATCGCCTGCTCCTAATTACCGGACCCTTGATGGTGGGCAGACGCGGCGCGAGCTACCGCCCACGCATCGAGTACAGCGCGCTCGTGCGCCACGACCCGGTCACCCCTCACCGAATTCAGCACTGGCTGGATGCGGACATTCACGTGCACGGGCGCGAAGATTGGCTGTTCGTCAAGGTCCATACGCACGGCGCGCAAGACGGCCATTCCACGTCGCTGCTCGGCGAGGGCGGTGAGCTCATGCACCAGAACCTCCAGGCTGCGTGCAACAGCGGCGAGTACGCGCTCCACTACGTCACGGCGCGCGAGATGTACAACGTCGCGCGGGCGGCGATGGACGGTAAGGCCGGCAATCCGTCGGACTATCTCGACTATCGCTTACCGCCCCCACCGATCGCACAGAGTCGGGCTTGACGACGCCGTTGAACTCTCAGTTCAACGCGCTGCTGGCACGCGCGGCGCCCTGGCGGGGACCCGCGTTCACGCTGCTCGCCATCGGTGGCTTCGAACTCGCCGAAGCCCTGGGGACTCGGATCCCGAACCCGCCGGCGATCTTGATGACGATCGTGGTCTTCGCGGCCTTCATCGGCGGCTGGTCGATGGGACTGACGAGCGCAGTCATCACCGGGGCGTACCTTGCCTCGTTCTACTCGGAGTCCAGCCGACAGAACCTCGACACCGGGCTACGCTTGCTGGTGATCGCGGTCTCGTTGCCGGCCATGGTGGCCATGGCGAGCATTTCCAAAAATCGCGCTGATCGCGCGGCGCAGAGCAAGCTCGAGCTCGAGCAGCAGCATTCGGCGAGCTTGCGCGCACTGCTAACCCAGAAGGAAAAGATCGAGCTCGAGCTGCGCAAGGCCAAAACCGCGGCCGAGCTCGCCAGCCTCGCCAAAAGTGAATTCCTCGCCAATGTGAGCCACGAGATCAGAACGCCGATGAACGGCATCCTCGGCATGACGGAGCTCGCCTTGGACACCGAGCTCACGCGCGAACAGCGCGACTACCTCGAGACTGTGCAGACCTCGGCCGAGGCCTTGCTCTCCGTGATCAACGACGTGCTCGATTTCTCGCGCATCGAAGCGGGGAAGATGGACGTCGAATCCGAGCCCTTCGAGGTCGCTCAGTTGATCGACGATGTGTGTCGATCGCTGGTCGTCAAGACCGACAAGAAAGGCGTTGAACTCTCCTACGACGTCGCGCCGGAGCTATCACGCAAAGTGCTGGGCGACGCCGGCAAGTTCCGGCAGGTTTTGCTCAACCTGCTCGGCAACGCCGTCAAATTTACCGAACAGGGTGAAGTCGTCGTGCGCGCCGAGATGGGACCGAACAATGTGGTGCGCTGTAGCGTCACCGACAGCGGACCGGGCATCGATCCCTCGAAGCGCAAACTGATCTTCGAACCGTTTCGCCAAGCCGACGGTTCGATTACCCGACGCCACGGCGGGAGCGGACTCGGCCTGAGCATTTCGGCGCGTCTCGTGCAGGCCATGGGCGGCGAGCTCGAGGTCGAGAGCGAAGTCGGCAAAGGCAGCTGTTTCAAGTTCTGGGCCGCCTTGCCGCCGGCGCCCGTGACCCGCGACTCCGCCAATCCACCGGCCATGCTCGCCGAAGCCCGGCGAGTGCTCTTGGTGGAAGACGCGCCGCTCGCGCACGATATTCTGAGTCGGCTGCTCGAATCGTGGGGCTTCCAGGTCGAGCACGCCTACACCCTCGGCGAGGCCACGGCCCGGCTCGAAGCGCCGCAGGCCGACGCGCAGCTGGATCTCGTGCTGCTCGACTCCACTCTCAAGGGGGAATCGAGTCTAGGCTTGCTCGAACGCTTGCGCGAAGCGCGTCGCCTACCTCCGACGGTGGTGCTGGTAACGGTGATGGAGCGCGCCGTGAACACCTCGCGCTGCCGGCGCGCAGGCGTGCCGGACTACGCGGTAAAGCCCATCAATCCCCGGCTCCTACGCAACGCCATGGACGCGGCGCTGAGCGGCGCTCACAGCGCGGATTCGCGCAGCTGGCGCTCGATCAAGCTTACCAAGCGACGCGCCCTGCGGATCCTCGTCGCCGAAGACAACCTGGTCAATCAACAGCTGATCTTGCGCCTGCTCGAGAAGCAAGGGCACGAAGTCGTGCTGGTGTCCCACGGACTCACCGCGATCGAGAAGCTGACCTCGGAGCACTTCGACGTCGGCTTCCTCGACGTAATGATGCCCGATTGCGACGGCCTGACCGTCGTCGCCAACATTCGTAAGCGGGAAGGCTTGGGGGACCGTCATCTGCCCCTGATTGCCGTTACTGCCCACGCGGTGCTCGGCTACCGAGAACGCTGCCTCGAGGCAGGCTTCGATGCCTATCTATGCAAGCCGATTCGTTCTTCGGAGCTCCTCAACGCCATCGATCTGGTGGTGCCGGAATCCTCGGGACTCACGCGCCCACCGCCCAGCACGGCACCGGTGTCCGTGCCGTACTGCGCACCGGGGCAGGCCTTCGACCCCGAGCTTGCGCTGCGCAACGCCGGCGGCGATGCGGACCTAGCGCGAGAGCTCGCGGAGCTTTTCTTGCGCGAATATCCGCGCTGGATGCGCGACATGGAGACCGCCCTCTACGCCGGCGACGGCGAGACCCTACATCGCGCCGCCCACACCTTGAAGGGCGCCGTGGTCCACTGTGGCGCCGTCGCCGCGCAGGACCTCGCGCTCGTGCTCGAGCGCATGGGCAAGCTCGGACAGTTCCAGGAGGCCGAGGTGGTATTCCGGGAGCTCGAATGGGCGCTCGCTCAGGCTGAACCCGCGCTACGCTTTTTCGTGCAGCAGAACGCAGCACCCACGATGAGGAGCTGATGGCAAATATCCGCATCCTGGTAGCCGAAGACTCGCCGATCGATCGCGTCTTGGTCAGGCGCTTGCTCGAAGGAGCCGGCTGGGCCGTGGAGATGACGGGCGACGGCCGCGAAGCGCTCGAGCGCTTGACGACCACGGTCCCGGACGTCGTGGTCACGGACATGCTGATGCCCAACGTCGATGGGCTCAAGCTGGTCGAGGAGCTTCACTCGTCGCGGCCAAGCCTGCCAGTGCTGCTGATGACCGCTCACGGCAGCGAGGACGTTGCCCTGAGCGCGCTCCGCGCCGGCGCGACGAGCTACGTGCTCAAGGCTCACTTAGCTAGGGAGCTCGTGCCGACAGTACGCGGCCTACTCGAGCTGACGCGCCCAGTGCGCGAGCAGCAGAAGGCGCTGAGCGCGCTGCGCAAGTGCGACGCGCAATTCACGCTCGGGAACGACCCCGCCGAGGGCGCTACCGTCGCGGGTCAAATCGACCTATGGCTCACCGGTTGCGCGCTGTTCGACGACAGCACTCGGTTGCAAGTGAACATCGCGCTGCGCGAAGCGCTCGCAAACGCTGCCTTACACGGAAACCTCGAGCTCGACTCTGCCCTGCGCGGCCTGTCCGGCGAGTGGGAGCACACGCTGGCCCAGCGGCTCGACAGCGACCCCTACCGCCAGCGTCGAGTTCAGCTCGACGTGCAACTCGACACGAGCCAGGTGACGCTGACCGTCAGCGACGAAGGGGCCGGCTTCGACGTGGCGCGCATGGAGAAGCTCGCAGACGAACTGGAGCTCGATCGCGTGCACGGCAGAGGGCTCTTGCTGATGCGAACGTTCATGGATGAGGTCACGCACAATCCGAGTGGGAGTACAGTGACACTGGTGAAGCGTCGCACACGGCCGACGCCCTGAAGTTTCCGTTTCGAGCCGCACCCGCGCAGGCTCAAGGCACGCTTGGCAGTAACTAACTTTCTACCTAGGCATCACTCGGGCGAGCATCGCTGAACGAGCAGGCCCGACGCAGAGCGAGCATCGGGGGCTTTGGCCACCTAAAGCCTGACCTGGCTTGTCCGTTCCAACGGCCGAGGGAAAGTGATAGGGTGGCGGGCTGTTCCCGGTCCCAGCCAGGGGGCGCGCGCTTCTATCTCAGAGTGCGTTGGGCTAATGTGCAAGGAGCTGGCCCGAAGATGGATTTCAAGCGAACCGACGACGGAAGAACCACCACCATTGAAATTAGCGGCGAGCTCGACGCGACCACGGTTTCTGAGCTGCGGCCGCAGTTGAACTCGATTGCCGACGAATTGCCAGCCGTGGTCAAGGTGGACCTTTCCAAGCTGCGCCTGGTGGATAGCTCGGGCGTCGGCGCGATCGTGGCGCTCTTCAAGCGCGTCAAGTCGAACGGGGCGTCCTTCGTAGTCACGGGCGTCAACGGACAGCCGCTGAGCATCTTCAAGGTGCTTCGCCTCGACCGGGTGTTCGACATAAAGTAGGCGACTGCCTCCATCGTGCGCGGCGCCTCGGCCTCCAGAACGGCGAGGGCGGGTGCAGGCCATGCGTGTACTGATTTCGACCAAAATCTTCCCGAACGTCCGCGAGCCGGGAATGGCGCCGTATAACCGCCATCAATTCCAGGCGCTGGCTCGGCTCTGCGACGTGCGTCTGCTCGCGAGTATCCCTTGGTTTCCCGGCGAAAGCTGGGTAGCGCGGCGCCGCGGACGAGCCTGGGCCGAGGTGCCGGACTTCGCAGACAACGTCGCGGGACTGCCAGTGCGTCACCCCCGGGTGTTGTACTTGCCACGCGTCGGGCAAGCCGCGGCTGGCTTGACCTACGCGGCTTCGCTCTGGCCCGTGGTCCGCCAGTGGCGCGGTCAGGTCGACGTCCTTCTGGCTGCCTTCGCTTACCCAGACGGCTTCGCCGGCGCGTTGCTGGCCAAGGCGCTGGGCGTCCCGCTGGTCGTCAAGGTGCACGGCTCGGACATCAACGTGATCCCCGAGCGCCGCGAACTCGCTCCGCTCGTGCGCTGGACCATGCGCAGCGCCTTCGCCGTGGTCGGCCCGAGTCGTCCGTTGGTCGATCGCGCCATCAGCCTGGGCGCAAACCCGACGACGTCGCGGGTCATTCTAAACGGCATCGACAAATCGATCTTTCACCCGCAGGATCGCGCAGCCGCGCGTCGCGAGCTCGGGCTAGACCCGGCCTCGCGCCAGGTTCTGTTCATCGGGCGCCCCGAACCCGCCAAGGGCTGCGATGAGCTTTTGACCGCCATGGCCCGCGTGAAGTCCCCGGATGAGCGACCGCTGGAGCTCGTCATCGTGGGGGACGGGCCGCACACAGCGGGCTATCGACAGCGGGCGGCGGAGCTCGGCCTGAAAGTAGCGTTCATGGGCGTGCGCCCGCACGCGAGCATGCCGAGCTTCCTCGCGGCCTGCGACCTGCTGGTGCTCCCGAGCTGGGCGGAGGGAACGCCCAATGTCTTGATCGAAGCGCTCGCCTGTGGCCGGCGCGTCGTTGCAACCGACGTCGGGGGGATCCCCTACGTCGTCAACAAGCCAGAGCTCGGAGTGTTGGTGCGCCCGAAGGACAGCGCAGCGCTCGCGGCGGCGCTCGAAAGCGCGCTCGCGACTCCGTATGATCCCGCGCAAGTGGCGGCCTCGATGGGTTTCGGAGACTGGTCCGAGAGCGCGGCGGAGCTCGAAGCCGTGCTGTCGGCCGCGGTGAGGGCGAAGCGAAACCCTAGCCCGGACAGCGCGCAACAATCCGAGCGCCCAGTCGGGAGTGCGCCGTGGTGAGCTGGACTGACGACGAACCGGGCTGGCCGGTTGCCGTGCGCGAGATCCAGCTGGTGGCGCGCCGCTTTCGTCAGCGCTGGGTGTTGATCCTAGCCATCGTGTGCGCCTTCACGGCGGTGGTGGGCTTCTTCCGAGCACGACAACCGCGCTTCTTCTCGTCGACCGTGCTGCTGCGCATCGTGGAAGACCACTTCGATCCGGACACCGCCCCGCCTACGCCGGCGCAGCTCCAACAGCACCTGCGCGACGTCTCGCTGTCGCGTCATGTCCTGCTCGACACGATTTCGCGGTTTCACCTGTTCCCGTCGCAGTTCAAGAAGGATCCGAGCCTCGCCCTCGAGAGGATGTCGGACGCCATCGAGCTCAGCGTCGCGGAAAACTACTTTAGTGAAGAAGCCACGACCGAGGATCCTGGGCGTTCGGCGCGCGTCGCGATCACATTCGGCTGCGACGATCCGGACAAAGCTCTGGAGGTCGTTCGTCACCTCGCCTCGGTCGTCGCCGAGAGGCAGCGGAGCGATCGCCAGACCTACACGGTCGAAGCCGCTCGCAGCGCGAACGACGTCGTGCAAGAACTTCAGGATCTCAAGGATTCATTGGAGTTGCGCGAGCACGAGCTCACCAGCAAGGTCGCCGCGTCCGGCGTAATCGGCGACGCCGACAGCGCGACCGCCACGGTCGAGCTCCGGCGCCTACAAAACGATTTGCTCGGACTGGAACAAGAAATCGCGCTCTACGAGCAGCGCTCCACCCACTACCACCTGCGGCAGGATTTCGAAGCCGAGGGCAGTGGCATCCGCATCGACATCGTGGATAGCGGTCGGCTCGCGGAGGCCGCCCTTACCAAGAGCCAGCTCACGCTGCTCTACATGATTGCAGCCTTCTTCGGCTCCCTGCCGATGGTCTCCTTGGCCGTGACGATTTTCGACTCGCGCGTTCGCGAGTGTGGCGGCTTGGAGCAACGCGTCGGCATGCCTCCGCTCGGACAAGTCCCGGCTTTTCAGGGCATGTTTCTGGGGGCCTGGTCAACTCGAACCTCGAAAGCACGAGAGTGATCGCGAATGGACACCGAATCCGAGCAACGGTCCGAGCAACGGTCGATCGCCCCCACGCTATCGGACGTGCTGGGATGGTTCGTCAACCTGGCGCGGCGAACGCTGCTGTACTGGCCCATCTTCGTGCTGGCGTTCATGGCAGGGACCGTCGCGTTCTTCGCCGTGCCACACTTCGTGCCGCCGGTCTTCGAGTCGAGCTCCGTGCTGGTGTACAAGGAGATCATCCAAGCAGACGCTTTGCTCGGAGCGAACTCTGGCGTCACCGAGAACAAGCGCGCGCGTAACACGCGCTTGCGCGACATGCTGATGGCGCGCTCGACGCTCGAGCCGATCATGCAGGAGTTCGGTCTCTACCAAGACATCATCCGCCGCCAGGGGTTACTCGACGCGCTGGAGGAGATGCGCCAGAAAGCGCACTGCCAAATTGGTGAGGGCGACACCATCACCATCTCGTTTCGCGGTGAATCGCCGGAGCAAGTCGTCAAAGTAACGCGCGCGCTCAGCCAAAGCTTGACCAGCCAGCAGCGCATTTACAACACCGAGCAGGCCAAGGCGACCCAGGAATTTCTCGAAAAGCAGGCCCAGAGCATCAGCAAGGAGCTGTCGCAGGCGGAGCAGCGACTCGCCGAGTTTCTGTCGATGCACCCTGAATTTGCATCAGAGACCGCGCAGGCGACCCAAATGGGCACGGCCATCCGCGCGAGCAGCAAGGACCAGGCGAGCGGGCGCACGATGGGCGATCCCGAGCTCGCCGCGCTGCTACGACACCGCGACCGCCTGCTGCGACAGCTGCAAAATCCGCAACAACCCCTGCCCATGCCGGTGGCCCCCGGACGCCCCGCCGAGGTTCCAGCGAGCATCGTCGAAGCGCAGCGTGCGGTCGAGCGCGGTCTGGAATCGCTCACCAATCTCAAGGTGCAAGGCTTCACTGACCAGCACCCGGACGTAGTGCGCGCGCGCAATCAACTGGCACATGCAGAACAACAGCTGGCCGCGGCCAAGCGAGCCAACGCCTCGCAGGCGCCGCCCGCTCCGGTTTCGGCGCCGTCCGTCCCGGAGACCGGCAACAATTCGGACGAGCTGAAGAAAGAGCTCGCCAACGTGGAAGGCGCGATCCGCGCGCGCGGTTCGCCGAACGCGCAAGCCCGGGATGGCGACAGCGCGACCAAAGAGAGCAATGGCATCGTGGCGCTCGAAACCGAATGGGTCTCGCGCAATCGCGATCGCGAGACTGCGCGTGAGCAGAACGAGCTCATCCAGAAGCAGCAGTTCAAAGCGCGCTTCCTAGCCCAAATGCTGCAAAGCGGCGGTGGCGGCCAAATCGTGTTGGTGGACGAGGCCTACGAGCCGCGCCGCCCGGTGATTCTCGGAAAGAAGACCACGGGGGCCGCAGGCTTCGCCGTAATCATGTTCCTCGGCCTGGTACTGGCGGTCGTGCTGGCGGTGCTGGACGATCGAATCTACAGCCTGCCCGATCTGCGCCGCTCGGGCGTCGGGCTGATCACGCACGCCATTCCCAACGCTCCCAAAGCGGCTCGCGGAAAAGGAGCGACAAAAGGTGGTTGACCAAGCACGCATAGGACTCCCCGCCGCAGGGGACGCAGCCCGAGTCGCTGCCGTTCACAAGGAAATCCCGGGCCAGCGTCGCTGGCTGCACTTGCTTTGCGAGCCGCGCAGCCCCGTAGCCGCCAGCTATCGCGTGCTGCGCTACCGCATCAAGAAGCAAGGTGACCCTCACGTCATTGCCGTGACGAGCCCGCGCAACGACGAGGGCAAGACCACGACGGCCGTGAACCTGGCGATGGCGCTCGCCGAGGACGGGCGTGAGCGGGTCCTGCTCATCGAAGCCAACCTACGCATGCCAAAATTGGCCGAGTTGATGGGGTTCGTACCCCCGGTTTGCTTCAAGAAGCAGCTCGACCGCTCGCTCGAGACGCCCAACGCCCCGTGGGAGGTGGTTGCAACATTTTGGGATAACCTGCACGTCCTTGCAGTAGACCCATCTCGACCGAAGGATGGCACCTTGGTGGCCCACGCCTTCAAGAGCGCCATTCGCCAGCTGCTCGGTCACCCCTACGCATATATCGTCGTCGACTGCCCACCCGTGCTGGGCAGTGCCGACGTCAACATCATCAGCGAAGCGGTCGACGGCCTGCTCTTCACGACCCTGTCCGGTAGGTCGCGAACCTCCGACCTCCGGCAAGCGGAAGAGCACCTGCGACCGGCGCACGTGCTCGGAACGGTCTTAGTCGGGGCAATCTGACCACGCGCGAGGGCGCGTTCCGTGGCAGAGTTTGGAAGATGCACCCGGAGGCCCCCGAACGCCGTTCGGACTCGTCGAGAAAATCGGCGTCGACCGCGCCGTTCCTATTGATCACTGGCCCCGACCGTCCCGGGCAGACGAGCTATACGCTGACCGCCCAGCGTCACGTGATCGGCAGGCGGCCGGATGCTCAGATTGTCCTCGATCACGTCGGTGTCTCGCGCTCCCACGCAGCGCTCGAGTTGGCCCCGTCCGGACGCTGGTGGATTCTCGACCTCGAGAGCACGAACGGCACTTTCGTGAACGGCGCCCGCGTAGCGGAGCGCCTGCTCAATCCTGGCGATGTCGTCCAGATCGCGGAATGGAGTCTGACCTTACGCCTGCCGAGCCTGCCAGAGTTCCCGAGCCCGCTCTCGACGGCGTATGGGTTACCAGGGTGGCGCGAGCCGCGTTCCGATCGAACACGAATCACGCAGTCGATGCCCGCCACGCATGTGGGCCAACTGATCAGCGCCGACCACCTCGCCTCGGTGATGTCATTGGGTCGCACCTTGATGCGACTCGAGCGCGCCGAGAGTCGCTTGGCCGCGCTCTGCGAGTTCGCTGTCGGCTCGCTCTCGCCAGCGCTCGGCGCAGCCGCGATCCGCATATTCGACTCCAAAGAAGTCACCACGCTCTGCGGGCCGTTCAACCGCGCCAGCCGCACGCAAGGCATGCGCATCGATCCCGAAGTGGTCGAGCAGGTTCTGGAACAGCGCGACTCCGTCGTCGTCTTCCCGAGTGGCACCGAGCCGGGCAGCACCAGCCTGATCGGGCCTGACGCTACGGTGGTTTCGGTCCCGCTGGCGTCGCTCGAAAGAAGCATGGACGCGCTCTACGCCGAATTTCCAAAGCGCAGCGCGACCGCCGAGTGGACCACGCTCTTGACGCTCGCGGCCGAGACCTATCAGCAGGCGGAGTTGGTTTGGCAGATGCGCCAGCAAGTCCGCCAAAATGCGCTGCTCGAGGCCGAGCTCCAAATGGCTTGTCAGATCCAGGAGCGCCTCGTTCCAACCAACTTCTCGGCGTCTGGGCTGGATCTCGCGATCGGTTTCCAACCTTGCCGCTGGGTCGGTGGCGACTACGCAGACGTCATCCCGTTGCCGGACGGTCGATTGTTGCTCGGTATCGCCGACGTGTGCGGAAAGGGGCTGCAGGCGGCGCTGGTCGCTTCCAGTATTCACACGCTAGTCCGCGCCTCGTGTGAATTGGCGCGCGATCTACCGAGTCTGATGGGGCGCTTGAACGACTACCTCTTGGACTATTTGCCGGATCATTCGTTCGTCACGATGCAATGCGTCGCCGTCAATTGTGCGTCCGGAGCTATCGAGTTCGTGAGCGCCGGGCACCCAGCCGCCATCGTGATCCGCGAATCTGGCGCGCTGGACGTCTTGCATCAGGCCGACAACGTCGGGCTCGGCATCATCAAGACCGACTTCATTTCCCAGAAGAGCCAGCTCGACGGCGGGGACGTGCTGCTGATGTATACCGACGGGTTGACGGAAATGGTCAACAACCAGGGCGAGCCCTTCGGTGCGGAGCGACTGGCGAGCGAATTCTGCCGCATCGTCTCGCTGAGTCCCGGCGCATCGGTAGACTCGATGCGCCGCCGACTGAACGATTTGTGTGAAACGTATCGCGGCGCCCGCGCGGCGGCGGACGATCGAACATTCCTGGTCGCGACACGGCGCACGTCGACGAAGACCCTGATGCCGCCACCGCTCAACGAACGCGCAGCGTGGAACCCAGCACGCAGATAGGTGCGATATCGTCGTCCCTGCGCGAAGTACGCGCGTTTTTGCGCGTGCGAGGTTTGCCTTGGATAGGACTTTCGTTGCCGTCGCACAAAAGTAAATTGAATGGCGCGGGGCGGGGCTTGCGGCCCCCCCGGAGTCGGACTATTTGCCTAGGGGAATGTCGAGTAGTGTCTTCGCGCGCCGCGGTCGCCCTGCACCATGCTGACGCACACCGAAAGAGCGCAGCGCGTATGCATCGTTGAAAGGGGCGTCCCTCGTGAAACCTAAGTCATCTATTTTTTGTTGTGCACTAGCCTTGTTGGCGCCGCTCGCAGGTTGCTCGGGAAGCGATCGCGCGGATTCATCGAACGCAAGCGGCTCCAGCAGCTCGGCCGGCACAGGTAGCGGCGGACGCGCCTCGGGCTCCGGTGGCATGAGCGCTGGCGGCGCCAGTACCGCAACCGGCGGAGCGAGCACAGGCGGCGCCGCGACGGCTGGTGCGACCGCAACGACCGGTGGGGCGGCAGCGACCGGTGGGGCGGCAGCGACGGGCGGGGCCAAGGCAACCGGCGGCG
>JAEUAF010000725.1 GCA_019695485.1 Sorangium sp. | reverse complement strand
CTCACTGCTTCGTGCGCGGGCGCCGGGCGCGGCTCCGCGCTCGCGGGCGGTCCTACGTGGGCGTGACCGGCGCCGCAGCCGAGCAGCCACAGCGGGAAGGCCAGAAGCGGAGGGGCGGCCAGGCGACGCACGGCGCGCAGAATAGTCGAGTCGGCGGCCCAGGAAAGGCTTGTGTTGTCAGTGAGGCGGGAGGTTCAGCGAAGGAGAGGTGCTATCCTCGGCGTCGCTATCGTGGAGCCCCTCGAAAACAACTGCGTCGCCGGTCGTGAGTGTCCTTCGTTCGCCGTCAAGGAGAGAGCGCGCGCGTCCAGTTTGGAAGCGGTTCCAAGCTTGGCTCGCGGCCTTGCCTGCGGGCGGCTCCCCGCGCTGCTGCTCGCTTTCGGCGCATTGCTTGCCGGCTGTGGCAGCAAGGGCGCCGTGTCGTTGACGGCGCGCCTCGATCATCCTTCCCTCACCGCGAAGGCATCGGCGCTGGTGACCGGGCTCAGCGGGGGATTCGATTTGGTGCTCGACTTGGGCCCCGAGGCGCCGAGCGCGACCACGGTTTCGCTTGGCAAGTTCATGTTGCGCAATGCCGCGGGCGTCTTGGTCGATGGGTTGCCAGTGTCGCCGGACCAAGCGTTTCCGCTCGACGTGGGCGTCGGCAAAACCGAGACTGCCCATTTCACGCTCGATCCCACGGCGAGCGCGCCCACCGATGCAGCTAGCGAGATCTGTGGCGGCCCGCTTTGGTTCCAGGGCACCGTGCAGGACACACTGAGCAGCGGGCGACCAACCGACGTCGCGAGCGAAAAGATCAGCGCCGACTGTCCGTGACCTCCGATTCACCGACAGCCGAGCTGGGAGCCGAGGCAGATGGTAGAGCGTCCTAAGTTCGAAACCTGGAGCGGGCTCGAGGTGCCGCTCGTCGCGCGTCCGGGGGATTTCGCGCTCGAGTACGCGCGGGATCTGGGCGACCCGGGTGAGTATCCCTTCACGCGCGGGCCGCACCGCACCATGTACCGCGACAAACCCTGGACGATGCGCATGTTCGCCGGCTTCGGCTCCCCGGAGGACACCAATCGGCGCTTTCGCTATTTGCTCGAACAAGGGCAGACTGGACTGTCCACCGCCTTCGATTTTCCAACCCTAATGGGTTATGATTCGGACTCGCCACGCGCGCTCGGGGAGGTTGGCGTTTGCGGCGTCGCGATCGACACGCTGCGCGACATGGATCAGCTGTTCGCCGAGATCCCGCTCGGGCGTGTGACGACATCGATGACCATCAACGGGCCCGCGCTGGTGTTGCTCGGCTTCTACGTGGCGCTGGGCGATTTGCGTGGCGTGCCACGCGCCGAGCTCGGCGGCACTATCCAGAACGACTGCTTGAAGGAGTTCATTGCGCAGCATGCTTGGCTCGTGCCGCCGCGGCCAGCGATGCGCATCGTGACCGACATGGTCGAGTTTTGTTCACGCGAGATGCCCCGTTACAACAGCATCTCGGTGAGTGGTTACCACATTCGCGAAGCAGGCTCGACGGCGGCGCAAGAGCTCGCGTTCACGCTCGCGAACGGGCTCGCCTACGTCGAGGCCTGTCGCGAGCGCGGCCTCGACGTGGATGACTTCGCCCCGCGGCTCAGCTTCTTCTTCGACGTTCATAACGACTTTTTCGAGGAGATTTGCAAATTTCGCGCCGCGCGGCGCCTGTGGGCGCGCTTCATGCGCGAGCGCTTCGGCGCCAAGCGCGAGGCTAGCCTGAAGCTGCGCACCCACGCCCAAACCGCGGGCGTGACGCTCACCGCGCAGCAGCCGCACAACAACGTCGTGCGCGTGGCGCTACAGGCGCTGGCGGCCGTGCTCGGAGGCACGCAGTCCCTGCACACCAACTCGCTCGACGAAACCTACGCGCTTCCAACCGAGGAGGCTGCCACGCTGGCGCTCCGCACCCAGCAGATCTTGCTGTTCGAGTCGGGTGTCGCGAATACGGTCGATCCGTTGGCAGGCTCCTACTACGTCGAGTGGCTCACCGGGCGGCTGGAGAGCGAGGCGCTTGGCCTGATCGAACGTATCGACGCCATGGGCGGCATGGTGCGCGCGGTCGAGGCAGGCTACCCGCAGCGCGAGATCGCGCTTTCGGCCTACGAATTCGAGACCAAGCTCGCCCGCGGAGAGCGCACCGTGGTTGGTGTGAACGCGTTTTCGAGCTCGCAGGCGGAGCCGATCCCCACGCTGCGCATCGACGAGAACGTGGGGAAAGCCAAAGTGCGGGAGCTCACGGCGCTCAAGGCCGCGCGGGATTCGAGGGCGGTCGCGGCGGCACTCGAAGCCGTGCGGCGCGCGGCACAAGGCAACGAGAACCTGGTGCCGCGCGTGATCGACGCTGCGCGCGCCTATGCGACGCTCGAGGAAATCTGCAACGTGCTGCGCGACGTGTTTGGCGCATACACCGACCCAGGCGTGTTCTGAAGCAGCGCTTCGAGACAAGGTCGCACGATTTCGGCAATCGCGCTGCGCCTCAGCTGGGCGCGCTCGCACGCTTCGAGCACGCCGTGCGCCTTCAG
>JAEUAF010000663.1 GCA_019695485.1 Sorangium sp. | reverse complement strand
AGTGCGGCGCACCCGAGCACGAGGCAACTGGTGATTGAACGAACAACTTGGTGTGTTTGGGTCTTCTTCATATTTCGACCGACTGCAACGCGCATGCCGCTGGCTCTCCGCTGCTCAGACACCGGAGTTGCAAGCAGTCGTGCACCAACGGGCGCGCGCGAGGACACGCCGAGATACGCCCCGTTCTCGGCAAGAGCGCGTGGCAGCGCTTACCCAATCACCCGCGGAGTCCGGAATCCGTTGGCCCCAGTCGCCGTTCGAGTTGTCTCGAGTTGTTCGAGTTGTTGGGCAATCAGCCGTACACGCGACCGATCGATGGTCACCACCGAGGCTATTCGCTGCGCACGGGACGGACGTCCGCCCGACCCCTGAAGCCAGCCGCAATCTCTCGCAATTATTCGGAATTTCAGGAAGCTGGTGTTCGATTGGCCCCTCGTTTCACGACGAGCCACTCACTCAATCGCCGAGGCTCGCCATTTTTCTCGGTGCCCACTCGGCAACTCCGGACCATTCTGGTCCCGCGATGCCTCACTCCCTCCCACTCCCGTCGCACGTCGAAACCGAGGCGTACGGCGCGGGCCCCCTCGCGACTTATCGAGAGCAGCGCGCTGCTCGGAGCTGAGGCTTCAAACGTTTCGGAGCTGCGTGGCCACACAAGAAACTGCGCCAGAGCTAGAGAGCCGAGTGGCGGCGACGCCGCACGTGATGGGGCTTTTGTGGGTGCATCCGCGCGAGGCCTTCGTCGCCTTCGCGATGGATACGATCCTCTTCGGGCGCGGGGCGGACGCTGGCTTCGTTCTGGCGAGCGAGAGTGTTTCGCGCAGTCACGCAAGCATTCGTCGGGTGGGCCCGGTGTATCGCTTGTCCGACGCCGGCAGTCGCAATGGCACGTTTCACAATGGGCGCGCCGTTCAAGACGCGACGCTCGCACTAAATGACGTGGTTCGACTCGGCGATTGGGTCGGAGTGGTAACGGAGGTCGACGCGGCCATCGCATCCTCTGGCCCATACTTCGAGGAGGCGGGGACGGGCGTTATCGTGGGCCCTCGCTCAGCGGCGCTGTTTCGCCGGCTCGAGGAGGCCGCGGCCGAGCGCGCCCCGATCGTCATCGAAGGGCCCACCGGCACGGGAAAAGAGGTGATGGCACGCGCCATTCATCAGAGGAGTGGCAGAGCGGGGGCGTTCGTCGGCGTCAATTGCGCGGCGTTGCCGGAGGCGTTGGTGGAAGCGCAACTCTTTGGGCACGCCCGCGGCGCGTTCACCGGTGCCACTCAGGCTTCCGAGGGCCTGATTGCAACCGCCAACGGTGGCACCCTGCTGCTCGACGAAATTGTCGACTTGCCTGCCTCACAACAGGCCAAGCTGCTCCGCGTCATCGAAGAGGCGAGCGTCCTGCGCGTGGGCGAGTCCGTACCGCGTGCTATCGATGTTCGATTCCTGGCGGCGAGTCAGCGGCCGCTGTGGCAGTTGGTCCAGCAAGGTGCGTTCCGGGCCGACCTGCTAGGGCGACTTTCGGGCTGCACGCTGCGGTTGTTGCCGCTCTGCGAGCGGCGCGAGGAGATCCCTCGCCTATTTTTCGGGGCGTTCTCCGCCGCGAAGGGTGACCCGACGCGACTGAAATCCTCCGCCGTCGAGGCGTTGTGCCTCGCTCCTTGGCCGCTGAATATCCGACAGCTGGTGCAAGTCGCGCGCAACGCGGCGTCGCTGCAAGGTGGCCACGGCGAGATTGGGCGCCAGCTCTTGGCTCCGCTCTTGGACGACGCGACGCCGCCCGAAAGCGACGAAGCATCACTGCCCGCGTCGCCCGACCGTAGCACTCCGCCCGACCGCGGCGAGGAGCTTGTGCTCGGCAAGCGACGCGCGCAGTGGCTGGCACGCCACCAGCACGAACTCGACGAACTGCAACGCGCGCTACCCAAGACGCGCGGCAACGTGTCCGCAGCCGCTCGCCTCGTGGGACTTTCGCGAAGTGCCGCGCTACGTCTGCTCGAGGCCGCTGCCGAGCTCAAGCAGGATGACGTCGAACGCCCCTAGCGCTCCCTCGTTACCCAACTAAAATCCGCGATCCCGATAGGGGCTGCCAGGCAGCCGAGCCCGTTGCGGTATCACCGTGCGAGGTCCGCGTGGCTGCGCACTCGCGCTAGCGCTCGGCGGCACAGCGCTGCTCCTAGGTGCGGCGCTCGCAGACGGACTGCTTCCGAGCGCCGAAGCAGCCGCGTCTGGGGTTGGAGTTGGAGGCTCTCCGCGGCGTGAATCAGAGGCTGCTAACGGAGCTTCATTCAGCGTCGCGGTGTCGAGCGAGACCGCGAGGGCGGGCTCGCGGGGCGCGCCAAACGAACTCACACTGCCGCGAACGGACCATGCCAAACCAATCGCCAGCAACGTGGCCGCGGCGAAGCTTACCATCACCGGCGGGCTGACGCGCACCGCAGCCGCTCGAGCGCTTGCAGCGGGCGGCGGCGTCACGCTGCTCGATGCCATCGGCGCAGGGGGTTCGCTCGCGATGGGTTGAGCAGGTCGCTCGCCAGGCTCGAGCTCGACCGTCGCGTCGTCGGCCGCAATATCAGCTGATTCGAGGGCCTGCGCGAAGTCCTCCGCCGTGGCAAATCGCTCGGTTCTATCTTTGCAGAGCGCGCGCTCAATCGCCGCGCAGAGCGCGGGAGAGAGCTCGGGGCGCAGCGTGCACAGCGGAAGGTGGGGCTGCGTGAGGATCCGAAACAGCGTCTCATTGTACGAAGCGCCTTCGAACGGTCGAACACCGCTCAAGGCTTCGTAGGCCATGACCCCGAGTGCATACACGTCGGCACGCTCGTCGATGTTGCGCTCGCCGCGGGCTTGCTCGGGCGCCATGTAGGCGGCGGTGCCCAGCGCCGCGCCGCTGGCGGTGAGCTGCTCCTCCTCGGCGTCGCACAGGCGCGCAATCCCAAAATCCAAGATCTTGACGAGCAGGCGCCCATCCGCATGACTCGTCAGCATTACGTTTTCAGGCTTCAAGTCGCGATGGATGACGCCCGCCGCATGCGCATGCGCGAGTCCCCGCGCGAGCTGACGCACGATATCCACGAGCCGCGGGGCCCCTTGGAGCGGTGCAGCCGTAAGTTCCGTCCGCAGCGTCGAGCCACGGATGAACTCGAGCACCAAATATTCGCCAAACGCCCCGTCCTCGCCCGCGTCCATCAGACCGACGATGTTCTCATGCTCGAGTCGCGTCAGGACTCGGGCCTCCCTCGCGAAACGCTGGCGCGACCGTGTGGCGCCACGCGTCCGATGCAGCACTTTCACGGCATAGCGACGGCCCACCACGGCGTGTTCGGCCTCGTAGACGTTGCCAAACGCGCCGCTCCCGAGCAGGCGAAGCAGGCGGTACTTCTCTCCTATCAACGCGCCAGTGCAGATCGCGCTCTCACTCAGCTCCGAACCCACGAACCATTCTCTAGGACAGGGAGGCGGGATCGCAAGAACACCGGCCGGCCGCCCAGTGCCAAATCTTTTGCCATGGCGCGAGGCTTCGCGGCGGACGCCCCGCGCTATAGGTTCGCAAAGTGCGATCGTTGGTCCTCGCGGCGCGCCCCGGGCTTCCGGGTGAGCTGGGCGGCCCGCCAAGAAAAAATAGAAGCGCCCCTAAGCTCCGTCGGCGTGCACCCAAGTGGCGCGCAGCAGGGGTGCTGGTGAGCTTTTTCCAACTCGGTAGACTGGGCAGCGCAGCCGCTCAAACGGCAGCCGAACGTGAGACGGCCCGCCTGCTCATGGATCGTGGGGACGAGCGCGTCGATAAAGGTGACTTCGTTCATGCGCTCGACTTCTATCGAGGTGCAAACGAAATCATGCACGTGCCAACGACCGGCATCGAGGTCGCGCGTTCATACGCGGCCCTCGGAAACTTGGTCGAGGCGCGCGACGCTGCGCTCGAGGTCCTGCGCATGAAGGGCTCCCCCAATGATCCGGCGCCTTTCGAGGCCGCGCGCGCCGCAGCGGGCGAGTTGGCGCGGGAGCTGGCGGATCAGATTCCTCTCTTGGTCATCGAGGTCGCACCGGACGAAGCAGTGCCGATTGCGAGTCTCAGTGTCGACGGCAGGCCGGTGCCACGGGCGATCTGGGGACTGCCATCCTCCCTCAACCCTGGAGAACATCTGCTTCAGCTGGTCGCGCCACACTATCGGCCCACCGATTTGTCTCTCACCTTGACTCGAGGCGACCGGCGCACCGTCCATCTCGAAATGTTGCCACTTCCTGCTGAGCGGACGGCTGCGAGCCCCGGGCAGCCCGCAGCGCCGCCGGTTGCCGAGCATCGCGCTGCGAGCCCGCGGACGACTCCGTCCGGAACTCGCCTCACGTGGCCGGTCTGGCTAGGAGTAGGCATCGGCGGCACCGGACTGCTGGTTGGAACCATCGCAGGAATCGTTTCGCTCGAGCGCGCCAGCGACGCGCGCGAGTACTGTAGCGGCAACAGCTGCTCCCCCGAGGCCGGGCCTGATCGCGACGCCGCGGTGCAGGCGGCACACGTGTCGAACTTCGGATGGGCGACGGCTGCGCTCGGCGCCGCGCTGAGCGTCACCAGCTGGTGGCTGAGCGGGCGCGCTCAGCCGGCGAAGCCCACTTCCAGTGTGAGTCTAGCGACAGCGCCCGGCGGCGGCCTGCTGCTCTTTCGGGGGGAACTATGAGCGCGTCCACTTGGCGGCTCGCAAGCGTCTTCTTCTGCGTGGGCTGTCAGTACGTTTCGAACGTCAACGACCTCGAGATCGAACGTTCCACTCTGCCCGACTGGAGCTGCCTCGACTCTCCCAGGGAACGCGCGGACGCCACGCTGGTAAAATACGTGGGTCCAGTCCGCCAGGTGCTGACTGACGAACCCGTGCTCAACGTCGACGCGCGACTCTGTAGGTCCGACAGCAGTGACGGATGCTCGCAGTTGGCCACACCGCCGATCCACGCCAGTGACGGCATCGTGCACTTCGAAGTGCCTGGCACTTTCAACGGCTACATCGAGCTCGAGAGCCCGGGAATGATGCCGGCCGTCATCGAGCTCTGGCGCCCCGTCGGGCTCATGCGCCTGCTACCTGAGCTGAAGATGATCCAGCCGGAAATGCTTAGCTTCTTTGCGAGCAAGCAAGGCGCCACCATCGACTTCACACTCGGCCATGCCCTGTTCTGGGTTGAGGACTGTAAAGGCCAGCGCGCCTCCGGAGTGCGAGTCCACGCGCTCGAGAGCAAGGATGACAGCGGACCGAAATTGCTTCCGAATACGCGTGGCTACTACGCAGTCGGAGGTCGAGTGGCAACCCTTGGCGTCGATCAAACTGACGATTCCGGTTCAGGCGGGATCGTCAACCTGCCCATCAACGACTGGACATTCGAAGCGCGT
>JAEUAF010000652.1 GCA_019695485.1 Sorangium sp. | reverse complement strand
ACCGCCTCGCGAGCGGGGAAGATGCCCTTTTGGTGACAGTAGCCCTCGGCTTCCGGCAGATTCTCGATCATCGCCCGGCGCATCGTTTCGGGCGTGCGGAACCCAAACAGGGCTGGGTTGCCGATGTTGAGCTTGATGATCTCGTACCCCTCACGCTCGAGCTCATGAGCACGACGAGCCAGCGGCCCGCGGATCTCGTACTTGACGCCGCCTAGATGTTGAGCGGCGCGAATGGCCGGCGGAAACTGCTCGGACTCGGGCATGGGCCCGAGTTATGCGTAAATTCACGGCACTCTGCAACGTGACCGGCGACCCAGCGCGCGCGGGCGGGTGTTTCCCGCGCTCGGTCCAACGCGGAAGCCGGTGTAAAGTGCGGTGTGCCTTCCCGCTCCGTGCACCACGCCGACGGCGTTCAGTGGCTCAAAGCCGCGGCCCCGCTCGCGCCGACCCAGGCCATCATCACCTCGCTCCCGGACAGCTCAGAGCTGCCGCGACTCGGCTTCGAAGGCTGGCGCGAGTGGTTCGTGGAGACCGCCGCCATTTGCTGTCAGAGCGTCGCCGACGACGCGGTGTGCGTCTTCTTCCAGACCGATATCAAAAAGGACGGGCTGTGGGTGGACAAGGGCTTCCTAGTCCAACTCGGCGCCGAACGGGCCGGATCGGGCCTGCTCTGGCACAAGGTCGTGTGCCGCGCTCCGGCCGGGACCACCACGTTCGGCCGCCCTGCCTACGCGCACCTGCTGTGCTTCTCGCGCAGCTTGCGACTCTTGCCCGGGCAGTCTTCGGCGGACGTGCTCCCCGAGCTTGGCGCGATGCCCTGGGCGCGCGCCATGGGCACCGCCGCCTGCGCGGCCGCATGCCGCTTCCTCCTCGCGCACACCAGCTGTCGCGGGGTCGTGGACCCCTTTTGTGGGATCGGGACGCTGCTCGCCGTTGCCAACGAACACGGTCTCGATGCCGTCGGCGTCGAAATCTCCGGTAAGCGGGCGCGCAAGGCCGAAGCACTCATGCTCGGCGAGGACGCGCCGGCATGACAGCGGTCAGCTCGTAACCGACGCCGCGCGCGTCAGAAGCGCCCGACCACGCCCGCGGCGAGCCCGTTGGCGGTCGGCGCCACGATGAGCGCGGCGCTCGGTGCGGCTTCGCGAGGCTGCACCAAATACACGGTGACCGCGGCCACCGCTGCGGCGGCACCCACGCCCAAAGCAACGTACGAAAGCGTGTACTTCGTCTTGACCTTATTGACGTCGGAATCCGGACAAGTGGGGGCGCAGTCGCTCTTCAATTGGTCGTATTCACTCGACCCAATTAGCCGAAATGCGACGAAACCGCCCAGCCCCACCACGCCCAAACCGCCCAAGACATAGCTTGCAACGGGAACCTTGCGCGGACGCGCGGCGGGCTCTGGTGCGGGGGCAGGCGTTGCAGCAGTGGACGGCGTGGCGGTGGTAGACGCCGCCGCTGGGGTACCGAAGATCACGTTCAGCTGGCGGAATTTCTCGCCCGCGCGGATCACCGCCTGCCGCTCAATCTTCGGGAAATTAGCGGCGCTGAAGGTAAACGTATGGTTACCAGGATCGACGGGGAGCGCCTTGCCATCCAGCTGATCGGTGAGCTGCTGACCGTCGAGCGTCACGGTCACATCGAACAGGTCCATGCCGCGCACGGCGTCGCGCGCCGAAAACACGACCGTGGGGATGGCCGACTGCAGGTCGGTGTAGAGCCGCGTGCATTCCTGAAACAACGCATCGCCGCACTTGGGATTGGCGCACTTCAGGACTTCCTGGTTTGCCGCCAAATATTTGGTTTCGTTTCGTAAGCGCTGAGCCTGTTCGAACGCCGACGAGCACACCTGCATCTCGTCTTCTGGTTTCGCCTCGGCCGCTTGCGCAGACGCGCGCGACGACACGACCATCAGAGAGGAGAAGCTTGCCGTCGCGGCAGCCGCGAGCAGGGCAACCCGAGAGATAGCCCGTTGTCCAGATAGATCACGCATTCGAAAGGCGCTCCATGCACGTCGAGAATTTGAAACGAAGAATCTAGCGCTCCCGCCTAGAGAGTCGAGCGGCAGCTTGCCTCCTGAATTTAGAAGCGACCCTGCCCGAAGTAAAGCAAGACAAACCAGCACCCCCCGGCACCGATGTAGGCCCACAGGCGCGTAGCGAGCGCGCCGATAGATCATTGGAACCGGCTTAACAGAACGCTGGAACGAGAGTATTTCAGAGGCAGGGACCGCGACGTCGTTCAGACTCGTGCACCTTCGCATGCGCGTTCAGCCTTTCGTCCGCAAACCTCCACTCATCCCACAGGGCACGAGGCTCAGCTTGGAGCCGCTCTCGTTCTCGGAACCTTAATGACTCGAGCCGACGACCCTCCCGTTCGCAAGCGACCTGGTGGCCCGGCCATCGGAATCCTGAGCAATGCCTTTGGTGACCCCTACTCGATTCCGATCGCCCAGGGCGCCGCTCACAAGCTCGCCCAAAACGGCTATCACACCATCAGCTTCACCGGCGGCTTTCCGAGCGCACCGTTCTACCGAAACAACGACGGGCACATCTGCCTCCCGCCGGCCGTCGACGCCATGATTCTGCTTTCCGCGACCCTGCGCGGCCACGACGAAGAGCTGAAGGCGATGCTGGATGCGTGCAGCGCTCCGGTGATCAGCATCGGAGCAAACCTGGCGCACGCCTCGAGCGTCACTGCCGACGACGAGACGGGTGTGTTTCAAGCCATCGCCCACCTCGTCAAACGCCACGACTGCAAGCGCATCGCATTCATCGCTGGCCCGGAAGGGAGCTTCGACGGGGCGCGCCGCCTCGCGGCTTACCGAATTGCGCTCGAGAGCTTCAAGTTACCTTGGGATCCCACGCTCGCGGTGCGAGGCGACTACGAGGCCCGCTCGGGCCGCGAAGCCGTGCTCGAGCTGCGACGCAACGGCAGTCGCAGCTTCGACGCCATCGTCGCAGCCAACGATTTGATGGCGATTGGCGCCATCGAGGGGCTACGTGCGGGCGGTCTTCGCGTTCCCGACGACATCAAGGTCGTCGGCTTCGACGACATGGAAGAGGCTTCGTTCACCTCCCCTCCGCTCACGACGGTGCGCCAACCGATCGCCGAACAGGGGCTGTGTGCCGCGGATTTGGTGCTGCGCGTGCTCGCTGGTGAAACGATAGAAGACGTGCCAACCCACATTTCTACGCCGCTCGTGATCCGTCAGTCGTGCGGGTGCGGCCACAGCGGCGGCGAGAACACGCGAAGAAACGCGCAACTCACCGGTGGCGAAGCAGAAGATCGCGAACTCGTTGGCGACGCCTTGCGCGGAGTCGTTCGGCGCCACCTAGGGCTGCAGCGCGTGCATCGCGAACTCTCGCGGATTGGCGACGACATTCTCGCCGCGCCCGGCTTTCCCGAGCTCGCGCTTGGCGCCACCAAGGTCTTGCGACTGCTAAATGCGCAACGCTTCCTGCTCTGCGTGTACGCAGGAAACCAGCGCCAGGCCCGAGTAGTGCTCGAGTCGAGCGGGCGAGATGTGGTGTTCCGCAATGAGTCGCAAGCGTTTGCGGTAAGCCAGCTGGTGCCGATGGGTTTCCTGAAGGCGGGGCGCCCCTCGCAGCTCTGGGTGGAGCCGTTGCGCGTCGGCGACGAACAGCTCGGCTATTTCGTGATCGATGCCGACGCGCCGGATGGCCACTCGCACCTCGAGCTCAGGCACCACTTGAGCAGCGCGCTTCACCGCATCGGCCTGACGCGCGAGCTGCGCCGCGTTTATGCAGCGGAGCGCGCCGGACGGCTGAGTAGCTCAGGCTCCAGCAGCAAGAATGCCGCAGTCTCCCACCCTTCCTCACCTCCGCCCGCACCCTCTCCTCCACCGACAATCGCGCAGGTCCCGGCGAGTCCTCCGGTGCGCCGACCGCCACGCCCCTAGGGCCCGGCAGAGCCCGCAGATCTATGATCGGCGCGGAGATCTGCGGACAAAATCGTCGGAACCTCGGATGCTGTCCGGCTGGGAGGTCCAGGTGAGGTCGGGTCGAAGCGCACAGCGTGCGGTGCCGAGCGCCAAGCGCCGCTCGCGTGGTTGTGCGCCCCACGCGCCCCCTCGCAGGCTCACCACAAACGTCAGCCCAAACGATCGAGTGTCCTCGATTCTCCGTAGGCTGCTACTATCTGAGCCACAGAATGTCTTTGGTGCTCCCCTCCACCAGCCAAAACTCGAGCATGGACCATTCGGGCGAAATTGAAGCGAGTGGTACTAGCCGCGAGCGCCCCGTGCGCTGGGTTGGCAAGTACCGCATCCTCTCCGAGCTCGGCCGCGGCGGCATGGCCAACGTGTACCTCGCGGTCGCGCGTGGGCCTGGCGGCGTAAGCAAGCTCGTCGTGTTGAAAGCGTTACTGCCCGAGCTCGCTTCAGAACCTGGCGCGCTCGCCATGTTCCTCGATGAAGCGCGTCTGGCGGCACAACTGAACCACGCTAACGTCGTTCAAACTTACGAGGTTGGAACCGAAGGCGAACGCC
>JAEUAF010000396.1 GCA_019695485.1 Sorangium sp. | reverse complement strand
AGCGCGCGTAGCCGCGCACGGAACGCGCGTGCGCGAAGCACCCCCTTCGCCCGAACAGCACGACGGCTTGCACTTGGCGCTGCTCACGGGGCTCTTATCCAAAATCGGGCGTTGGAACAGCGAACAGCGCATCTACGTCGGCGCCAAGGAGACGCGCTTCATGCTGCACCCTTCGTCCGCCTTGGCAAAAAAGCCGCCCGCCTGGGTGATGGCGTTCGAGCTCGTTCAGACCACGCAGCTCTTCGCGCGCACCGCGGCGAAGATCGAACCCGAATGGCTCGAGCAAGTGGCCTCCCACTTGCTCAAGCGCAGCTATTCGGACCCCACTTGGTCGGAAAAAGCAGCGCGCACCTCGATTAAGGAGCAGGCAACGCTCTTCGGCCTGCAAGTCCTGCGCGACCGCAGCGTCGACTATGCGAGCATTTCGCCCGACGACGCGCGCCGTCTCTTCATTACACACGCCCTGGTGCGCGGTGAGTACCGCTCACGCGGCGCGTTTCAGGAAGCAAACCACAAGCTCTTGGCGGAGGTCGCCAAGCTTCGGGACAAGGCCCGCAAAAGCGATATGCTGGCGGACGACGACGCGCTGTTCGCCTTCTTCGACCAGCGCCTCCCAAGCTCTGTCGTCAACGGCAAGACCTTCGAACTTTTTCGCGAGAGCGCCGAGAAAACCAAGCCCGAGCTTTTGCACCTGAGCGTGGCAGACGTGCTCTCTCCCGACGAGCCGCTGTCTCCAGAGGATTTTCCGGACAGCCTGACGCTGCACGGCGTGACACTCCCCCTCAGCTACCGCTTCGACCCCTCCGCCGAGGACGACGGCATCACGCTGTCGGTGCCGCTAGCGCTGCTGCCGCAACTGACGGCGGGCGAGCTCGACTTCACGATTCGGGGCTGGCACGAGGACAAGATCCGCGCGCTACTTCTCGAGCTCCCACGTCATCTGCGGCGAGAACTCGACTCGGTACCAGGGCTCGCCAAGCGCTGCGCCGCGCGACTCGTGCCCTTCGAGGGGGAGCTGCTGCCCGAGCTCGCCCGCGTTGCCTCGGAACTCAGCGGCCTCAGCATTGCGCCGAGTGCGTTTCGTCGCGACGCCGGCCCGCCCTACCTCGGGCTCACGCTGCGCGTGTTGGGCGCAAACGGCAAGCTGCTCGCGCAGGGGCGAGACATCGCTGAGCTCTTGCAGCAGTTCGAGGTCAGCGCGCTCGCTGCTTGTCGGCAGGCCCCGCTGCCTGCGGCGTTCCAACGCACTGGGCTCATGAGCTGGGATTTCGGTGAGCTCCCGCCCTATGTCCTGCGACGTGTGGCTGGAATCGAGCTCAGGGCCTATCCCGCGCTGGTCGATCGTGAACAGTCGGTCGAGCTCACGCTGGTCGAATCGGAGCGCGCCGCCAAGACCCTGTCCTCGACTGGCGTGGCACGCCTCGTTGGCATCGCGGCGCGCCGACAGCTCACCGCGATCGAGTCGCGCTTGCCGCCTGCGTTCGCGCGCCCCGATGGCAGCCGTCCGACGCGCAGCGATAGCGAGACCTTTCGCAAGTTCTGCGCGCGCCGCATCGTCGCGGAGGCATTCCTCCTGGGCCCGCAAACTCCCCTGCCACGCAACAAGCTCGAGTTCGAGGATCTGGTGGCCCGGGGCATCCCGCGCATCGCGCCCGTGTGTGACGCGCTTTCCAGCGCCGTCGCTGCGGCCGCCTCCGAACTCGACAAGACCCTGCGCGCCCTGGAAAGCGCGACCAAGCACCCGAGCGCACGCGCCGCCAGTCGCGAGATCCGAGCCCAGCTCGAACACCTCTTCCCGGTAGATCTCGTGACCGACGTCGAGTTCGAGCGCTTGGCGCACTTCCCGCGCTACTTGCGCGCCGCGCAGGCCCGCCTCGGCCGCGCGGTGACTGACCCACGCAAAGACGCCGACAAGGCAGCTCCGCTCGCTCCACTCTGGGGCGCGTTCCTCACGCGCGCGGCGAGCCCCGACCGCAAGGCAACGGCGGCCGTGCGCTGGGCGTTCGAAGAGCTCCGCGTGGCGATCTTTGCCCCCGAACTGAAGGCAGCCCCCGTCACCCTATCCAGCATTTCGCAAGCCTTGGCGGCACTAGACGCGCGGCAGGTCTGAGTCAGAAGCGAAAGGCGGGGTGCGGACTCGCCGCGCGCAAACTCGCAAAAGCTGCGCTCACGAACGCGCGCTGAAATGGTGTCGGCGGCTAGTGCTAGCTCCCGAAGGCCCGCAGCGCGGTGTTGCTGCCGGCGATTTGCAGCAGATGATAAGCGAAACCACCCTGCGAACCCCGGTTGGAGCGGAACGGCGTCAGGGGGTACTCGTCCAGTGTTTCTTGCAAGGCGCCGGGGTTCAAGACGCCTTGGATACGAGCGACGATCAGCTGCGCGGTGATCGGCGCGCTCAAGTTGAAGGCTATCTCCGGGCTCAGCGCCCATTCGTGAGGATTGATGCCCGCGGGGGCCGCGCCACCGCCCGCTGCCGGGAGGGAGGTCACGATGACTTCGGCGCCGAGCGGGTGCTCGCCCCAGTCCGAAGCGGTGGCCGCAGGGACCGCGTAGAGCGTGACTTTGGCCGCAAGCACGACCTCGCTCGCGTTGTGAACGCGCACTCGCACGAAGTTCGTCGCGCCGAGTGCGTCGCCTGGCGCCGGATCGCCGAGGTCCGAGAAGCGCTGTCGGGCGTCGGCGTCGCTCAGTGTCGCGTTCGTGACGATGATGTCGGGGCTGCGAGCGAGAAGGCCTAACGCGGGGTTGTCGCCGGGATCGTCGACTCCGTTTCGCACGAAGACGTTCCCTGATAGCTCGACCAGGCGTCCCGCCGCACGTCGCTCGTTGAGTAGCAGTGCGCCGACGTCGAGTGGATCGGGCGCGGGCCCATTCGTCAGCGGATCATTGGCAGAGCTGCAGAGCGCGAGGAGCAGGGCCCGCGGCGCGAAGGCGGACGTCGGCGTCCATTCGAAGGGCCTGACGACTTGATGCTCGCCCGCGCCCAGACGCACGCTTTGCGTGCCGATCCAGGTCCAATTGCCGGCGGGGGGCGCGCTACCGAGGCTCCCCCAGAATCCGTTCGGAAGGCGCACGAGTAGCGAGCTTGGCACGTACGGCGCGACGTAGAGGTGCACCTGAACGTCCTCCGCAGCCGGACCCATGCCGCGATTGTGCACCTGCACGTAGATCGGACTCGCGCGGCCGAGCTCGATTTTTTGGTGGCGGAGCTCTACGTCAAACTCGGAGCTGTCGATGTGCTCGCTCGGCGCGCGAAAGCGGCCGCCACCGACGCGGATGTCGAAGGCGCGCAGTGCGCGCGGATTCTCGATGTCCATACTGAGCGGCAGGGTGCTGCCGCGCGGGTCGTTCTCGAGCACGTTCTTGCCGTTGGGGCCTGGAAACGAGTAGACCCTCGGATACTGTTCGCCGCGCTCGACGACGTGCTGCCGGATATAGAGCTCCACTTGCGGCAGCGCGGGTGGCGCGTCGAGTTCGAGCTCGAAGATCCCTCGCCCATAAGTCGAGCAGAGCAGTTTACCTTGGGGGGTAGTCGCCAGATCGGTGATCAGCACGAGCGGCAGCTCTGCCTTCAACACGCGCCAACTCGGGCTGGTGGCCGCGTAGTCGAGCACGTAGACGCCGCCGAGCGCCCCTGCATAGAGCCTGTTCCCGCTCGGCCGTGGATCGAACGCCAAGGCCGTGATCGGACTCGGGGGTAGTCCAACGCCGCGCTTCCAGTCCTTGCCATCCCGAACCCGCTGCGAGACTTCGCTGAACGTGGTGCCACCAGTCCGGCTCAGGAAGACTTGTCCGGGCTCGGGGCGCAGCGTGGCATCCTTGGGCGGGGCGCTCGCTGTAGCAATCGCGACCGTGTCATGGTCGTGCGCGTCGACGACGATGCGCGTGACTCGCGCGTCCGCGGGTAGCCCCTCGACGCGCACGCTGGACCAAGTGCCCTGGGCTCCCGTAGTGGACTTGAACAGCTGGCCCTGCGAGGTGCCGACCCAACAGCGGTTGGGATCGTCCGGCGCATAGGCGACGCTCGAGACTTCCTTGGGGCGCTCGTCGGACGGAAAGGCGAGCTTTGGAAGCTCGAGCTTGGTGAAGAGAATGAGTTCATTCGCCATGAGATTCCCCGTGATTGGAGACCGACGATGCTCGCGAGCCGGCCGCGTGCAACGCCGTCGTCATGCTGTCGAGCCAGCTTCCATAAGCCGCGAGTGGCTCGCTGGCGGCGTGACAAGACGAGTCGACGAGCTCTGACAGCGTCCCCAGATGGCGCTGCTTGGCTTCGAGCTGACGCGCGTCCAGGGGCGAGCGCTGGCCGCTTCGGACGACGCGCGCTGCGTGGAAAGCATCGGAGATCCCTAGCGACAGCCCCTGAGACGCCAGCGCGTCTCGCGCGAGCGCCGCGTCGCCGAGACGAAGGAGCCCCGGCCGCGCCGCGGTCGCCGGCCACGCCACGCTTGCCAAGCGCACCTGGCGCTCGCCGAGGTCACTCTCGATTTGGTCGAGCAACCAGCTCACCCCTGCTCTGAGCAGTCGCTCCTGTAGCTCGTCGAAGGTTCTCGGGGCCGCGTCGAACGAGACCAGCCCGACACTGATGCGCTCATCGCTGCCGAGCCGGTATGCGTAGCCCTCCGGCAACGCCGTCAGCCAAAGTGACGGATCTGCGCGGCCACGCTTGCCGCTGAATACGGTGCCGAGCCAGCGCTTCGGCGGTTCGACGAGCGCGCCCTTTTCCAGCGCCCTGCGCCCGGTCGCGTCCAAGAGCAGGCGCGCGCGCAAATCACCCGCGCGCCACTGCCCGTGCCACCAGTCGACTTTGCTTTCTCGGGCCGGCAGCCGCACGAGCCGAGGCTCGCGCGCTGCACGGGCGGCGAGCGCGGCCGACAATCTGCCTCGATCGACGTGCGCGGCTGCGCGCGCTGCGCGCACGCTTGCAACTGGGCTCTGCCAGGCGACTCGCCGCGTCGTATGCAGCGCGTGGACACCCAGCTCCACGGGATGGATGCCGAATTCGAGCAACGCAGTGAGTAGCGCTGCCGGCACCGACTCGACGCCGGAGTTCGGCGATTCCGGGCGTGAGACCCAAACAGTCGAGAACGATCGCGCGCAGACCAAAGCGGCCACGTTGGCGATGGTTCCAGAACCCACCACCATGACCTCGAAGGCGCTGCGTTCGACGGCGGTCACGGCGGGGCGACCGGCGTGAAGCGTGGGTCCGAGGGAGTGTCGAACTTCACGAGAAAACCGGCCGCGGCCACGTCTTCGCAGGCTTGCCTCACCCCTGTCGCGCCCAGCATCGCCGCTCGAGCGCTGCGAATGTCGGCGCCGCCCGTCACGGGTCCGTTCGCGTAGCCGCTCGCCAACAGTGTGAGGACATTGACGTAGCGCGTCTGGAGCGCGAGATGCTGCGCGTTCGTGGCCGGCGGGTCCGAGAGGGTGAGCAGATAGTCCGCCTGATCGGCATGGCGATCGAGCCACTCTTGGATCAAGCGGAAGGTCTGATAATGCTCCGCGCCATCGGCGCGAATCGAGCCGACTACCGCCGAAAGTTCCTCTTGGCCCGAGGCCACGAAGGTATCGAGGATGCGCGTATAGACGCCGTCCACAGTGAGAGACGGTGCCTCGATGTCCACGAACTCCTGCATCACGGATTTTTCGAGGCGTCGGAAGCGAATCGGACGCTGGGGCACGGCGCTGCCGTCTCCGCGCGTGCCGCCCGGCAGCAACGTCGCAGCGCCCAACGCGGGCACGAAGGCCGCTCCGGAACCGCTCTGGATGTGCAAGGTGCGCAAGATACCGTTCACCTCGCGCAGGTGCTTCATCTCCCCGATGGCGACGCGCAGGAGCTCGGCCTGGGCCGCCAGCGCGTCAGCGCGCGTCACGGCGTCGGTCGCCAGCGTGTTCAGCGAGAACACCGCCGACAAGTATTCGAGCATCACGCCGAGCTCGACCCCCGCCGCGTAGCGCAGATGCCGTTCGAGCTCCGCGGCTGGGAGCGGCGCGGGTGTGTGGGCGGAAGCAGCATACGCGCCGCGCACTTCGCGGCCGTCGAGCACGATATCCAGACTTTGCCAGCGGTCGTTGATCTCGAAGTAGTCGATCTCGCGCAGCGAGCCGCCGCTCGCATCCGCCGCGCTTGGCGGCGTCGCGGTATCGCGATTGAAGCGTTGCCATTGCACCCAGGGAGACCAACCGGGGTCGTCCGCTGCCACCCCCTCCGGCAGCGCGGGCTGCACGATATCAGGGTGGTTCGAGGCCCAGTAGCCGCAGTTGCAGTCGCGAAAGTCGTGCGTCCACGGCGAGCACAGCGATTGCGTGAGCTCGCCCGCCTCGAACATGGCGGCGAGCGCGCCATCGGCGTCGAGGTAGGCCGCGCGTGGCCCGCTGAACGTGAGCGGCACGCTGCTCTTGATGGTGGGTGTCGGCGTCGGATCGGTGCTGACCGTGCGGGTCAGCGAAAGCGTGATCGTCACCGTTGTGCCCGGGCGCAGCAAGCGGATCGCGGCCCAATCGTCGGAGGGCCGTGTCGCGCTATCGGCCGGCTGCAGCGGAGATGCAACGAGGTCGAGCGTGAGTGGCCCGTATCCGAGGAAGTCGCCGCTGAGTCCTGTGATCGTAAACGCCCACGATCCTGGCAATGAAATCAGGTCGTCGCGCAGATCCTGATACTTCTGCACCTCGGCTGCAGCGAGCCCCGCGTTCTTTGCAGCGTCAGGATCCGACGCCGCCAGGATCAGCGATGTTCGCAGAATGTCGAACGAAAGATGAGGATAGAAGCGCCGATCCAGATTTCTGATATCGAATTCGAGTCCAGGGAAGCAATTGCCGACACCGGCTTCCAGGCGCGTGGTCACTGGGTTGCCGACCGCGCGCCGCTCGACCCGAGCCGCCGTCATATTTCGGGGTAGCAGTTTCACACTAGTCATGACGGCCTTTCAGCTGCGCGTTCGGAGCCACGGCGAAACCAAGCGGGGTTCGCCGCGGAGGCGCGGCAATAGGCAGCGAGACAGAACTCGAGCCAACCTCGGACGAAGTCGCAAGAAGCGTCGCCCCGTGCCGCGACTTCCTGATGACACGAGCCCGAACACAGGTAGCGCGCCCAACACGTTCGGCAGGCCGACTGCGCGTGCACATGGCGCGACGCCAGGAAAGCGCGGCGCTTCTCGAGGTCGAGCCCCGCTGACGAACCGAGCTCGAAGGCCGCATCGCCAATGGCGCGATGACAAGCGTACCAGCTGCCTCGCGTGGACACCGAGAAATAGCCCCCGCCAGCGCCGCACGGGTAAGGCGCGGCTGCCCCGCGGTGGATCTGGCGGAGCGCGACGGCGAGATTCGAAAACGACGTGTGCTCGTGCGCTATTAGGCGCTCGAGCTCTCGCTCGGCGAGCGCCAGGCTGGCTTTCAGGTAGGCGGGCCAATCGGCGTCCAACAGCGCACCCGCGCCGACGCGAACGGGCGAAAAACCGACGTCTCGAAAGCCCAGCGCGACGATGTCGTCGTAACGGCCGCCAAGCGCGAAGTCATCACGCGTGACGGTGGCGCGCGCGCTCAGTTGGGCTTGTCCGGGCCGTTCGAGCAGCGGGGCCAGCGAGCGCGCAATCAGGTCGAAGCTCGATGGGCCGTGAAGCAGGCGTCGTTTGCGATCGTGCACGGTCCGCCCGCCATCGATGCTCACGGTGACGGCAAAGCGATGCTCGCGAAGCAACGCCAAGTCGTCGGGCTCGAACAGCGTGCCATTGGTGGTGACGCTGAAGCGCACCACGAGACCGAGCTTCACGCCGCGTCGCGCCGCATGAGCCACCACTTCGTGGAGCAGCGTCCGTTGCAGAAACGGCTCACCTCCCAAGAAGCCAATTGTCACCGGCGCGCGCCTGTCACAGCCGTCCAGAACGCGGTCGACGGCCGCCAGAGCGACTGCTTGGCTCATCACGCCGCTTTGCGCGCCCCCGAAGGAGCCTCGATCCGCGTAGCAATAGCTACAGCCGAGGTTACACGCCGACGTCAGGTTCAGGGAAATGCTCTGAGGGGGGATCTCGGGAACGTCGGCCAGGGAGGGGTTGGCCTCTGTCGAGGCCGTGTCCTCGAGTAGCTGCCGAGCCTCGGGGTCGCCGCGTTGCAAAGCCTCGGCTAAGTCGGGCGAGACGTCGAAGACTTGCGAACGAGCGAGCAGCAAGACATGCGTGCCGAGCGCCGACCGGAAGACACGAAACGCGTCGGCCTCGGGATCCGCCGCGACGCGCAGGCTGTGTACCGACGCCGGACTGGTCACGTTTCCTCCGAATCATCGACGCCGAGCGCACTCAGTACTTCGCTACGTCGCCGCTCGGCCTCGGGCGAAAGCGCTGGCAGTGGCGGCGCTGCGGCCCGCGCGAAGCCGAGTGCTCGCGGTGCAGCCATCGCCAGGGCCGGCAATGCCTTCACGCCCTCCACCCACTTGAGGAGCAAGTCGTATTGCCAGCGCGAGAGCGTGAGCGGCTGAGCGTTGCTGTTGCGCATGAAGGGCGGCATCTGCATCGTGCTCAGCGTTTCCGTCACGGGCGGCGGCCCTGGCCTGACCACTTGCAAGCCCTCTCCTGGGCCGACGCGGAAAGGGGGGCGAATCAGCTGCTCGAGGCGAGTCGGATTCTCTCGAACCAAAGTGCGCAAGTAAGCGATGTCGGACAGATTGCGATGCCGCTCGCGCGCGCGCTCTGCCAGCGGCAAAGGCACGTCGGTCGACCGCGCTGGGATCGCAATCAAGGGGTCACGCAGGGCGTCTTGTCCACCGAGCGCTCGCGTGGCTTCTGGGGTCGCGTCGTTGGGGATCGCAGGGCCAAGCTCAGCGCCGGTCAGAGTTTTTGCCCGCGTGTCGCGCCAGGCATCCACGTTCAAGAGCTGCACCGTCTCGAACACTCTCTCGAACAAATCCTCCACCCAGCGATCGAGCTCAGCACCGCTGAGACCCGCGTCACGCGGGGCGGGATCCGACTCGCGATCGTTCAGCTCGTCTGCGAGCGAGAGGAACGGTCGGCGATCGGGGGCGAAATCCGGCGGACCCGAGAAGATGTTGGCTCGACACGAGAGCGGCGAAAGGTTCTTGCGTGTGAGCGTTAGTTCGATGCGCGCATCGCAAGGGTCGTCTACCACGCCGAATGCCGGAGCCGTCTGGCCGGCTGGGATCGTCGGTACCGGATCTAAGTCGTAAGTGTCGCCCGGCGCGGTGATCGCCGCAGGCCGCACCCGCTGTGACGAGACCTCCGGGATGCGCGGCGCGTTGAACCAGCCAGCCGCCGGATCCAAGAAGGCATTCTCGGCGAGCACCGGGCGCACGCTGACATTGCGCATCGTGCGCTCTTCTGCGGTGACGGGTGGCCCATAAAACCGGCCAAGTGCGGGAGTGAAGCGCACACGCACGGCATCGAGCCGAATGTTCACTTGGCCTGCCCAGGCAGCGCCTGAAGGTTGGGGCTTGGGACGGATGACGCGCACCGAACCGAGCGGAATCGAGCGCCCGCTCGGGATCATCGGCGTCGCGACGGAAGGGCTGATCGCCTCGAGAGCGACTGGGTCGTGGTGATCTCCGCGGATGGGCGGCGTCGTCACACCGAACGCGAGGTTCGGATTGCGCGTGCGCCGCGCGGCCTTCGAGTTGCGAGCCGTCACACGCAATTCGATGTCGCCCAGAGCAAGCGCGTTCGCTTCGAGACGCGCGGTCGTCAGCGGACGCGGGCGCCATTGTGTCGGGTCTGCGCTATCGCCAGTGAGCGCCCACAGCTCGAAGAATGGAGCCACCGGGCGCAGCTTGTCCCCGTCGCGGAACACGATCTCCTGCGGCAGGCTCGGCTCCACGGAGCCGTCGCCTTGCACTTTGAGCGTCCACGCCGGCACGATGCGCGTTTCAGCGATCGCGTGCGGATCCGCGGAGCCCCAGTCGAAGGCGTCGACGGGTTCGGCGCCCGCGCCCAAGCGGGCGATGCCGAGCGGCGGCTCGAAGAACAGCGCCTGCAGACGCGCGTCCTCCGAGACGTAGGCACCCCCCTCTCGTCCGACCAGGATTTCGGCTGAATCCCTCGGATTTTGCTCCAAGACCGCTACCCAGAGCGGTTTATCTGCGGGGTCGATGCCGCGTTCTGGGTTCGCGGCGAGGTCCGCGCGGATCAGCGTGTCGTAGTCCAGATCCCGCGTCTCACCGCTCAAAGTCAGGTGCTGCAGGCCGGTCTGTGAGGGCGCCCAGAGCGCATTCGCAGCGTTGGGATCGAATGCTATCGTTCCTCCGTCGCCCCCCCAGACGTGGTACCAGCCCGAGCCGCCGAATCCCACATAGGTGCCGTTGTCTTGCAGGCCGCCACCGAGGATGAACGGCACGCTCGGGTGCACGGTGACGTCGTTGAACTGTGCCGCGTCGAGGCCGAAACATTTCCGACGAAAGCTGCGCCCGAGATCGGTCGTGAGCGCGATGCCGCCGTCGTTAGCCACCCAGAACTGCTCGGGATGACTCTCGTTCCAAGCGATGGCGTGTTGATCGGCGTGTAACTCCGGGCGCGTCATATGCCAACGCCAGTCGATCAAGCGTGCGAAGGAGGCTCCAAAGTTGGTGCTGATCGCGAGATCTACCTCGCCCGCGACCACGATATTGGGACGCTCCGGGTGCACCGCCAAAAGCAGCGCGTAGTCGGGCTGTCCAGAGGGATCAGCGCTGCGCTCCATCGGAAAGTAGTCGCCGACTTGCCAGCTGTCACCGTAGTCGGCGGAGTGATGCACGCGACCCGCGAAGCCGTCCGCAGCGTCGATCGCGAACACGTGCTGCGGCTGATTATTGCAGACTGCAAGGCGAATTCGCCCATCGAGCCCACGCAGCTTCTTCAGGCTCGACGGGCCCTGATTGGGCACGTAGCGAAAGCCGTAGACCGCCTTGTCGTAGATCGCGACGTAGGCTCGGTAGCTCGCCGGATCTCGGAAATCGATGACGAGGTCAGTCACGTTGTCATCGTCTGACGTCAGTTCGAGCGAGAACTTCCCGTCTTCGTAGCGCCACAAGCCCCGGTTGCTCGCGGCCCAGAAGCGCGCCGAGTTCTGCGGGTCGACCTGAATTCTAGCGTAGCGATTGGCAGAGCCGGGCAGCTTGGTGGCGTCCGCGAGCCCAGGGAGCGGCGTGACGAGCTGGGTGAAGACACAGGCGCTCGCGTCTGCTTTCAGTTCCACCTTGTAGAGCCCACGCCCGGGAAGGTGATTGGCTACGGGCTCGCCGCTGCCGACGTACAGCAGCGTGGAG
>JAEUAF010000625.1 GCA_019695485.1 Sorangium sp. | reverse complement strand
CCGCTCGCAGTGGCGCCGCCGCTCGCGATGCCCATGCCGCCCCCGTTCGCGGCCCCCGCAGCTGAGCTCATGCCCGCCGCCGCGCTCGTGGCACCGCCGCTGGTCGCGCCGCCGCTAACCGACGCAGCGCTCGTACCCGCCGCGCCGCCGCTTGCGGGGCCGGTTTCAGTCCCTGTCCATCCGCCCTGAACGCTCGATGGTTCGCCGCCACCCGCCACCACCGCGGCAGCCGAATCACCTGCGTTGGTAGCGCTGCAGGCGACGTTTAACGCGGGGAGCAGCACCAGACCGAGGAGACTTCGAAGACGCCGCGCCGAGCGCGTGCTGGTAAATTGCATTTCGATTGACCTGCGCTCGTTGGAATCGAAGCGCGCGCTCTGCTTCGAGAGTCGCGTGAGCCTTCGGTCACGGTTCACGGGGGCAAGTCTTCCCGTGAGCGCGCAACTTTCCTGATCGTAAGCTTGCTTAACTTGGGGCCACTGTCTGAGATTGTTCGCGAAGCAGCGAGAACCGCGCGTCGCAGTCGAGCGGGGCGTGCGCGCGTCGTGCGTCAGTGGGTGTCCCGCGTCGCCGCGCGATTTTTGAATTCGGTCCGGCTCTTCATTTTTTTGGTCTCTTTTGGGGCCGCTCTGCCACTGGTTGCACGATGGCTCATGTCGATCGTCTCCACGTCTGGCGAGTGGTTCTCGCTGTCGGCGCAATCAGCCTCGCGCTATCCGCGCAGTGGGCCTGCTCTGCGAGCACCGAGACAGGCGGCGCGGGGGGTGGTGGTCGCGTGCTGGGTGCTGCAGGGAGTTCCGGCGGGATCTCGGCTGCGGCCGGCGGAGTGAGCATGGGCGGCAACGCTTCCGGCGGGGCGTCCGCTTCCGGAGGCGATCCCGGCGCGGGCGGCGCGTCGGCCGCTGGCGCGGCCAGTACTGCGGGCGGGTCAGGCTCTTCGGGCGCTTCGAGTCTCGGCGGTGCGAGCGTGGGGTCCGGTGGGGCCTCGAGTTCCGGCGGCGCCGCTGGCCTTGGTGGCGCTGCGAGTGGTGGCGCGGCTGGCAAGGGTGGCGCGGGTAGCGGCGGCCTCGTGGGCAGTGGCGGCGCTGTGAGTGGTGGTGCTGCTGGGTTCGGTGGAGTCGGGGCAGGCGGAGCCGTCGCCTGCGCGACTCCGGCAGCCGTCTCCTTCGGCAAGAACATCCGCGTGAACGACGACACCGGCAGCGGCGAGCAAACCGAGGTCGCGCTCGCAACGGGTCCAGGTAGCCTCGCACTCGCGGGTTGGACGGACTGGCGCGCCGAAGCCGTGTGTGCGTTCAGCGTGACCACCGACGGCGGCGCCACCTGGAGTAAGAACGTCTTTATTCCGAATTCCGTGGGGCAATTCGTGGGAGATCCGTCGGTCGCCATCGACGGCGGCGGCACGCTCTACGCTGTCTGTCAGCAGTATATCGATGTCAACGCGGGGACGGGGAATATCCGCATGATGACCTCCACCGATCAAGGCAAGACTTGGTCTGCCATTCGGAGCATTCAGAGCGCGCCGGACAAGCCGTGGGCGGGTGGCGGCGTGACGGATGGAACGGTGTTCGTTTCTTGGCTCGGGACGAGTGCGGGCATCAAGCGCTCCACGGATCACGGCCAAACCTGGGGCACCACGCAGTCGCTCGGAAATATCATTCACGGGACGGCCATCGTCGCTTCGACGAGCGGCCTCGTCCACGTGCCCTACAATCTGGACTCCGCGAACAATCAGCTTCGCTACCTACGCAGTGTGGATGGCGGCGCGACCTGGGACAAAGCTCGCGACTTGATCCCCGATATGGGCACGTTCTGTTTCAGTTGCAGCCCGCGGCAACACCCGATTGTCGGCGCGGCCAGCGATCCCACGGGCAAGACCGTGGCAATCACTTGGAGCAGTCGCATGACGGGAGGCCAGGCCGACGACGACGTCTGGTTGCTTTTTTCGAAGGACGGCGGCGCGACCTGGACCAAGCCACTGCGCGTCAACGACAACACCAACGCTTCGCGTCAGTTTCAAGCGTGGGTGGCTGTCGATCGTTGCGGTCGCGTCCACGTGGCGTGGACCGATCTGCGCAACGGTCAGAACGAAGTTTGGTACGCGCGCTCCGCCGATCCCACGCTTGGCTTCGAGAAGAACGTGCAGATCACCGATGGTCGCGGCTCTGCGGCCACCGATTTTCTCGGGGACTACAAGGGCCTCGCGGTCCTCGGCCCCGACGTGCTGGCGATCTGGCAAGACACGCGCCGCGATGCTGGCGATATCTACTTCTCGCGCGCCGTTGGCGCCGCGGGGCCTTGAGGCGTGAGGAGCTTTCGCATGAATCGGTTCTGGATCGCGGCTTGGGTGGTCGCGCTGATCGCTCTCGGTGCGGCGCCGAGCCGCGCAGAGGAGCGTGAGCAGGACGGCGAGTCGCCGACGAGCTCCTGGTCCGACGCCGTGCAACAGGCGAGTCTGGCGGGTGGCTTTCTTCCACTTTCACTCGCGCCGAGCGTCGGGCAGAGCGCCGCGTTGTCGTCGGGAACGGCGGGATACGATAGCGCGAAGGGCGCGCCCAGCTTCGAATCCTTCGCGGAGGCTCGCGTGTTCGGGCCGTTCGCGCTGCGCGTTGGGACTCGCCTGAACGACGGCAACCGGGAGCTTGCGCCTTTCGTTGGCGGACGCGTGCAGCTTTTGACGCAGGCTCGGCACGGTGTCGACGGGGCACTCGCCGCGTTCTACAAGACAGAAGGCTTCACTGAAACGGAGGGCGAAGTCGAGGTTTTGGCGTCCGTTGGCGGGCGCATTGGATCCGTGCTGCTGATCGGCAATCTCGCCTACGGGCAGGATGCGGAGGGCCGAGAGCGCGACGGGGAGCTCAGGGCGGCGTCCCTGGTGCGTGTTGCACCGAAGCTCCAGCTGGGTGTCGACGCGCGCGCCCGCTTCGACCTCGGTTCGATGCGCGCGCGCTTAGTCGCAAGTCAGGAGCCCACCTACGATCTCGATGCCGGCCCGCTGCTGGTCTTCGCCGTTGGGCCGCTCGCGCTCAGCGCGCAGGTGGGCGCGTCGGTGGTGCGTCGTCTCGATCGCATGGCGGAGCTCGGAGCGGTCGCGCTCGGTGGGCTGGGGACCGCGTTTTGAGCCCTCGGCGGAGCGCTTGCTTGCTCGTTGTCTTGCTGGGGGCGTGCAAGACAGCGCCGCAACACGCCGCTCCGATCGAGATCCCGGTGGCAAGCTCCGCGTCGACTCCCCGCGTGTTGGCGGCGAGCGCCGACTCCACGGTTCTTCCTGAAGATCCTGCGGCGGGAGAGCGTGCGCGCGCGAGGTGGCACGCTCACTTGGCCGATGAAGAGCGGGAGCGGCGCCTCAACTACGACCGACGCAAGCTGAAGGAGCATCGCGTCGTGGAGTCGTTTTTTCGCGCCGCTCGCGTGAGCTACGACCATGCCAAGAGCGCCGCCGACGTCCGCCAAATTCAGCGTGGATTGGCCGCGGGGCTCTTGCAGACGCAGAAGCGTGTCGAACAAATCGACCATTGGGGAGTGAACTCGAACTTGCTCCCGGACTACGCTGAACTCTTGAAAGCGTTGTCCGATGCTTATCCGCAGGCGCGCATCGCGGCCCTGTCCGGCGACATAGCTGGCCTCGATGAAATGCGCGCCCAGCTCGACGCGCACTTCGAAAGAATCGCAAGCTTGCTGGCAGAGGCCGCCGAGGCCAAAGACGAATAGGCTATTCTGTGGGGCTTCGGTTCGGCGGGCTGCGCAGAACGTCGGTCTTGCCGGGGCGGGCCATGTAGACCGTGACGTCGAGGGACCCGTCCGGGCGATGATCTGGGATCGTCAGTGCGCCTCCGTGCTCGACAGCAGCGTAGGGTGCCATGAAGAGCGTTCCTGTGGCCTGGTTGTAACTCGCGACGTCGTCGAAGTGGCCGGCGAGGCGGCACATCGCAGCGCGGCACTCCACTGCGCTAAAGAAGTTGGTGCCGCCGTCGGCGCTCAACGCCGTGTCGATGCGCTTTTCAGTCGCCGATGCCCACGCTTCGTCTCTGATTTCGGCGCGAAAGGCCTTCTCGAGGCGCGCCCCTTGTTCGTGTTCCAAATCCGCTGCTTGGCCCTGAGCAGCAGCACCCGCCGAGGGCGACGCGGCCGCCGACACGGCTGCCGTGGATTCGACGGTGTGCACGGTCTCTTCGAGCGTCGTCACTGGCGTGGCTCGGCGCAGCGCGAGCTCGGCGATGGACTGGCGCAGCTCGTCTGTTGCAAGGGACGCTCCCCGCAGGGCCACTTGCCGTGCGTGAAGCACCCATCCGCCGAGCACGACGCCTGTCACTGCGACCAAGGCAAACAATGCTCTCCAAATCATCGTAGTCTCTCGATTTCGACGCCGCCTAGTGCGGCCCAGGTGACTTGACGTCAACAATCGCTCGCGATTGTCCCGCTGCGCGCGTGTGGCGCACCAGCCGGGCGTCCAAAAAGAACGCCCGGCCAGACGGTTGCTGACACCCTTGCGCGGACGCGCGTCACGAAGGCCGATCAGGGTGAGGCCTTCGTGATGCGTCCCGGCATTTGCTCTACTTGTGCCGCGCTAATTCAGTAGCTTCAGCGGTGACAGGCTGCCGATAGCGCCGCCGTTCGGCGCCACCACGTAGTTGATGTAAACGACGTGGCCGTTGTGGGTGTCGACGAAGCCGGCGTCGAGTTGGAACGTGTGCCACACGGTCGTCGAGGTGCTGCTCACCACGCCCGTGTACGTAATGCGGGCGCCGTAGATATCGTTGACGACCGTTTGTGCCGTGGTGGCCGCGGCTGCACCGCCGACGGCCGTTCCACTCAACATCGACACGCCGATGCTGCCCGCGCCTTGACCCTGATTGGTCTGCCAGTACGAGTCGAGGGGTACCGTCCACGTTTGAAAGAAGCCCGCTCTGTTGGCAACAAACGCGGGTCCCACGCTCCACTGCGACCAGTCGCCCGCGTGCATCGATGTATTGCCGGAAGACCAAGGTCTGCCGGCAATTGGATTGTAACCGCCAAATGCCAGGGCTTGCCCGCTGACCGCGAACGCCATCAAGAATGCACCCAATTGAAGAGTTTTCATGGTCTATGTTCCTTTCAGCCCTCGGCCGCGCCTGGTAGCCCGGTAATTCCCCCGATTTGGCCGCCCGGAGCCACGCTGTACATGATGAACACGTTGGCGTCGCTCGGGAGACTCGGAATCGTAATCTGACGTGCAGTAAGGGTTCCACCGCCAAACACGAAGCCAGAACTAGTGCCGATGAGTGAGCCGTCGGCTCGGCAGAAATTGGCTTGTGCCCAGGTTCCCGCGCCCATCAACGTGACCGTGATGGTCGTGGACGACGTGATCGGCGTGATCCACTGCAAAGGAACGTACCACGATTGGGCGACGCTCGCGGTGTTGCTCAGCAGGTTGTCCGAGTACTTCCAGTTTGCCATACCGTTGACGGGGTCGTTGACCAATGGGAACGGGAGCCCTTGCGTCGGACTGGCGTTGCCCTGGAAGTTGTACGACGCGCCATTCGGTGAGTTTGCGCTGCCGGGAAAACCAGAAATGCCCGCGGCGGCGCCGTTCCCGTCCCCAATCAAGTAACGCAGCGTGAGCGATTGTGCTGCAGCATTCGCGGGAAAGCTGATGGCCGTGCTCGTCATCGTCTTCGGTGCGGCGGGCGTGAATGGACCGCCGTACACGACCGCGCCGTTCGCGTCCGCGAGAACGACGTCGACCTGGGTGGGACCCGAGCCGCTCATCACGCTGGTCGTGATGGTGCCGCCTCCGCTCGACGCCAAGGAGCGGGCCCAATGAACCGGGACGCTCCAGAGCCTCGAGGACGTACCTGTGCGAGTGCTGCGGATTACGGAGCCGCTCGAGACCCAATTGGCCCACGCGGCGGGAGCAACGCTGCTTCCGCTAAGACCATTGTTGGGGACGCCGTGCAGCGCGCTAATGCCGTTGGCCTGGGCGAGCCCCGGGGCGGCCAGCACCGCCAGCCAACAAACCGTTGCTATCGATCGCTTCAACTTGAGTTTCATGTATCTCCACTCCCTTCACGAGTTTGGTACTCGATGCGTTGCGGGCGCGCACGTTAGGAGTGCGTTAAAAGCGTGTGCCGACGTTGGCGGCGCCGCCCGCATTGGTATCGTTTGCAGGGCACGCTGTCGTGCCCACGCGGGGAGATGAATCAGTGAACTTGAAGCTCTTGTTGGCTACTTTAGGCGTACTGCTGATCGGCGCGTTTTGCCTGCGCGCGTTTCGCGCAGAGCAGGCCGAGCAGGCCCGGCTCGAAGCGACGATCGTCGAATTGCGCGCGGCGCTTAGCAAGTTGGATCGTGCGCCGCAGGACTCAGTGCGCATTCTCAAGGAGACCACCCGGATTGTGCAGGCGCCGGCGGCAAGCGCATCGAGCAACGCGACGCCGACTTCGGCGCACGACCCCACGCCGGCCGAGTGGGAGAAGCAGACGCTGGCTC
>JAEUAF010000345.1 GCA_019695485.1 Sorangium sp. | reverse complement strand
CGCGTGGCAAGCGCACTGCTCGGCGGCGGCGGAGCTCCGCCCGCGCCCGCCTGAGCAAACGACGCCTCGAGCGTGCGCAGGAACGTCATGTGCGAGTCACTCATCAGACGCTGAAATTCGAGTTGCGCCTGGATCAGGGGCGCATAGAGCCCCGCCTGACCCGGAGCGACGGCCAGAGCCGGCGGCTGCGCTAGCTCGAGCGGGACCGGTTGGGGCGGGGCGCGCCGGGGCTCGCTGCTCGGCGTGGAGGTGGTCGCCGCTACTGACGGAGCTGCCGAAGGCGACGCTGGCTTCGAGTCCGGCGCGGGGGGCTTGCCATAGTTCGAACCGTCAATCGCCAGCACCAACTTGGAGCGCGGCTCGGTAAGTGGGTCGGCGGGCGCAGCCTCACGCGCCCAAAGCGCGTCCAAAGCGAGCGGCACGCCCGCGACCGCGAGCCGTGCGAGCCCTTTCAACGCGATCACATATCCGTCGGGCGCATCGCTGCCCTCGGTCATAGACGCAGGGCGCTTGTCGAACGACAGCGCCAAGTGTGACCGCTGGCCGCGAATTCCGTCAGTCAGTCGCGCCAGCACATCGCCGGGGCCGAGCTCGACGAACACGCGCACTCCGTCGGCGTAGAGCCGCTCGACGCCGTCGACGAAACGCACCGGCGCCGCCAGCTGAGCCGCCAAGCGTCCCCGAATTCGAGCAGGCTCGTCCGAGTACGGCTCGGCGTCGGTGTTACCGATCACGGGGATGCTCGGGGAGCGAAGCTCGATGTCCTCGAGGAGCGCGCGCAGCGCCGGCGCGGCTCCCGCGACCAAGGGCGAATGAAACGCCGTGCTCACCGCCAGGGGTGTGATTGGGATGCCGCTCGCCTTGGCGCGCTCGCCGACGACTTGCACCGCCAGCGCACGCCCGGAAATCACCAGCTGTCGCGGAGCGTTGTGGTTTGCGATCACCACCTCGCCCTGCGCATCGCCAACGAGTCGCGATGCTTCTTCCAAACTGCAGGCAAGGGCCATCATCGCGCCCGGTTCAGGGACCGCCGCCAGCAGCTCGCCGCGAGCGCGTGCGACGCGCAGCAAGGCTTCGTCGTCGAGAACGCCCGCAGCGCACAGCGCGGTCAGCTCGCCCAGGCTGTGGCCCAAGGCCGCCGAGGCCGTAAGGCCGAGTGCCCGCGCGAACGCTAGAAAGCCGAGACTCGCGGCCGCCAGCGCAGGCTGCGCCCACTCGGTGGCCGTGAGCCGCGCGAAATTTCTCGCGCGCGTCGCCGTGTCGAAGGCAGGCGCCGGGAAGAGCCGTGCGCTCAGCGGCTCGCCTGCGAACGCACGCGTGGCGAGCCTGTCCAACACGCGGCGCACGGCCTCCACGTGCACCGCGAGGTCCCCCGCCATCCCAACGTACTGACTGCCCTGCCCGGGAAAGAGAAAGGCGATTGGCGGAGGGCTTGCCACGGCGGCGAGCGCAACCGAGCTGCCCTCGGGTGTCGTCCAAGTGGCTCCAGGCGCAGCCGTCGCGAGTCTCGTCGCGGCGTCACTGAGCGCTTTCACGAGCTCGGGCGCGGAGCGCGCGACCACGGCGAGACGCGCTTGCGCACGACTATCGAAGGCTCGCTGCGAGGCGAACGCAGCGTGAGACAAATGTTCCACGCCCTCTTTACTGCGCGAAAATGAGTCGACCAGCCGCCGACAACTCGCGCTGAGCTCGGCGGGGGTGCTTTCGCTGAGGAGGATGAGCTCTGCGGGCACGGCGCGCAGGCGGAGGGGTTGAGGTTCGCCTTGATACTCCTCGAGGGTGATATGAAAATTGGTGCCGCCGAATCCGAACGAGCTCACGGCGGCGCGGCGCGGGTGCGGCGCGTCCGGTCCGTGTAGCCAGGGGCGGGTCTCGGTATTGATGAAGAAGGGGCTCTGTTCGAAGTCGAAGGCGGGCGTCGGGCGCTCGACACCAAGCGTGGCCGGTAGCACTTTGTGGTGCAGTGCGAGCACGGCCTTCGCGAGCCCGGCCGCTCCCGCGGTGGCCTTGGTGTGGCCAATCTGGCTCTTGACGGAGCCAATCGCACAGCGCCCCGTCGCTGCCCCGGCGAAGGCGGATGCGGTCGACTCGAGCTCGGCCAAATCTCCGGCGCGCGTGGCGGTGCCGTGGCATTCGACCAACCCGACCGTCTCGGGCCCATAGGCCGCGCGCGCGTAGGCGCGCTTCATGGCCAGCGCTTGGCCTGCCGGCAGCGGCGCATAGATGCTCTTGGCGCGCCCGTCGGAGGAGGAGCCAATGCCGCGGATCACCGCGTAGATGGGATCGCCTTCGCGTTCCGCATCCGCGAGGCGTTTGAGCGCCAGCAAGCAGACCCCCTCACCCAACATGGTGCCATCCGCATCGGCCGAAAACGGTCGACAGCGACCGCTCGCGGAGAGCGCACCCACCTGTGCAAAGCACATGAACATCAGGATGTCGTTCAGCGTGTCGACGCCGCCGCTGAGCACGAGGTCGGCGTCCCCGCTGTGGAGCTCGTTGACGCCCGCCGCCAATGCCGCCAGCGATCCTGCGCAGGCGGCGTCCACGACGTAGTTCGAGCCGCCCAGATCGAAGCGGTTCGCAATCCGCCCGGCGACGACGTTCGCGAGCAACCCGGGGAAGGTACTTTCCTGCCACGGCACGTAGGACCGCTCGAGCGTCTGGCGCACGCGCAAGACTGTCGTCTCGTCGAGCGAGGCCTGCCGCAACGCGCGCTCGACGGTCGGAATGGCGAGCCGTCGCGACATGTGCGCCATCAACTCCGTAGCGCTGGCCACCCCCAGAATGACGCTGATTCGGTCGCGAGGGATATCTGCCAGCCGCCCTTGCGTCGCTTCGTTCAGGACCTCACGCGCGACAATCAACGCCAGAAGCTGAGCAGTGTCGGTCGCAGGGACCGCGTTCGGAGGTAGCCCGAAGTCGAGCGGCGCGAAGTCCACCTCCGGGATGAATCCCCCCTTCGCCGCATAGACTTTGTCGGGTGTGCCAGGCGTCGCGTGCAGGAAGTCCGCCGTCAGCCAATGCTTGGGTGGGACATCCGTGAGGCGCTCGCGACGTAACACGATGTCCCTCCAGTAGCCGCCGACTGTGCGCGAACCGGGAAGGATTGAGCCTAAGCCGACGACAGCGATGGGGGACATCGGTTGCGGGGTGGGTGTACTACGCGGCAAGGTCATGATGCGAAGCGGGGGTCATGCGGGATGATGCGAAAGCGGGCGCGGCCGAAAGTCGAACGCTGCGGAGGGGACGACGACGCCGTGGCTGCGCAGCTGCTGAGCTCTAGTGAGGACCGCCGCGCCCTCCAACAAGTTGAGCGAGATTTGCACGACCTCACGCGACTCGGGCGCTTCGAGGAAGCTGCCCTTCACCCAGTCGTTGAAAGCACCCATCGCAGGACCGCACCAGACCTGAAAGTCGCCCTGGCGTGCGGCGTCGCCGTCAATCGCCCAGCGGCTCGATTTGCCGAGATACCAGCGGAAGACCAGCGCCATCAGCTGCTTGGGATCGCTCTTCGCGCGCTCGACCTGCGACGGGTCGCGCGCCGCCCAGAACGCCAACGTCTCACGCTCGATGTCGGGTAGGGGTCGGCCGAAGATCTTGTCCTCCAAGAAGGCGCGCTCACTCGGCGCGATCGCGTCCAGGCAGGCGTGGTCGCGGTACAACTCCCAGAGCTTGAGCGAGCGCGCGGCGAACAAGGAGCCCCGCTTCAAAACCTGAAGCTTGACCCCGAGCTCGAACATGTCGGCTGCTGCGGCCATGGCGACATCGGAGATATCGGCGCGCGCGAGCATGGCCTTGGCGAGTGGCGAGAGGCCTGCCTCGAGCGCCGCTTGGTTGACGCTGCCGGTCACCACGTAGGCCGCGCCCAACCCGAAGGCAGCCGCCAGCGCGGCGGGCGTTCCGATCCCCCCGGCGGCCCCGATCCGCGGCGGTTGCGCATAGCCGTGGCGCGCGGAAATAGCGTCGCGCAGGCGCGCAATCACGGGGAAAACGGCGGCTAGCGGCCGATTGTCGGTATGTCCCCCCGAGTCCGACTCGACGGTTACGTCACTGGCGAGCGGGACCTGCTGCGCGAGATTGGCTTCATCGGGAGTGAGCAGGCCCGCGGACACCAAGCCCGCGAGCAGCGTCGCGGGCGCCGGAGACAAGAAGTGCTGCGCCACTTCTGGCCGGGAGATCTTGGCCAGAAGCGAGTGCCGTCGCCTGATCGAGCCATCCCTTTCGCGGTGGAGCCCGCTGCACGCGAGGCGCACCAGCGCTGGCGTTAGACCCATGTACGCGGACGCTTCGACTTGGCGCACGGCACGCCGAATGTAAAGCTCGGCGGTCGCCGCTTCGAGGCTCGGCTCGGCGGGCGAGTGGATGAGATTGGCGGCGTAAGGCTGCTCACCTCGCAGCGCCGCGTCGATTTCGTCGAGCCCCGCCTCGATGCGCGCCAGCGGGAGCCCGGCCGCCCCGAACGAAGCCAGCACTCCCACCCGCGCAAGTGCGACCACGAGTCGTGGCGAAGCGATTCCATTCGCCATCGAACCCGCAAGCAGCGGAAAGCGGACCCCGTGGTCGCGGGCGAACGTTCGATCCCCCAACCACTCGGGGTAAAGCGCGCCCAACGCCGCCACGACGCCCGGGTGATCCTCGTCTGGAAGCCCGGACGCCAAGGCGCCACCCGCGACCGCGCCGAGCGCGAGCGTGCGAGGCTCCCGAACTACGAAGGCAGGCTCTCGAATGCGGCGCACGGCAGCGGACACGCCCTCGCCTGCGAATACTCGCAGCGCAGACGATTCAGCGGAAGGAAGCCAGACCAACACGTGTTCGGGAGCCAAGGGTCAGCCCTTGGAAACTTGGCACTCTTTCGCAAATGCCGCGCCTTGAAAAGGGGGAGCTTAACGCGCGCTTCTAGCCGCCACTACCCGGACGTCCGATAGCCGGACCCAGGCACGGACATGCGCTGATCCTCCCAAACCTGGACCCCCAGCCAAGCGACCAGCAATGCGCCTGCGAATAGCAAGCCACGGTAGCGCCGATATCGGACTGCCGAGTAGAGACTGACGACCAACACGCCCAGATTGACGAGCAGGGCGAACAGCAACGGCGCCGCCAGGAACACCAAAAAGTACAGCCCGTCGCCGGGACCGCCGACCACGTACGGTCGACCCTGGGCATCGACCGGTAGCTCGTGCAGAGCTGACTTGGACAGCCAGAACGGCCTCGATGCGAGTACGTGCAGCAGCGCGCCCACGACATTCACGGCGAGCCACGCGATCCACCCGCGGGAGAGACGGCCGCCTTGCTGTGACATCCGGCCACTCAAGCATGGGCGAGACGGGGAGCGCGAGGTGAATTCGAGGAGGTCTGGCGCAGAACCTGCGAATTGCCCAGCGCTTGGGGGCAGCGTAGAACCTCTCCGAAATGGCCCCTCCGCCTTTGGCCCCGAACGCTCTCGCGGAGGAGTGGCTTTGGGGTTGGGACCCGACGCCCGGAATCGTGTCGGTCTGGGCGGAGCTCGACGGCAGCGCACGGGTATGGCGGCGATTACCGGAAAGCGGCGCGCTCGTCGAAGAGCGCGAGCGCTTTCGACCTTGGCTGCTGCTGTCATCGCTGGCTGATCTGGAGCACCTCGGCAGCAGGCTCGAGCCGGAAACGCCGGACTCGGCGGCGCGCGGCAACCTGAGCTATGAGGAGCTCGCAGGGCCGGGCGCTCTCCGCTACCTCGTGCGCGCCCACGACGGGCATGATCTCGCGCGACAGGTCTTGCGCGGAGCCGCGCGGCGCCTAGGCAGAACCGTGAACCGACTCGCAGACCTGGAGCGCGAGGGCGTGCTGTGGCTCGCGCCGGAAGACCAATACCTGATCGCGTCGGGCCGTACGCACTTTCGCGACCTCTGCTTCGACGACCTGCAACGACTGCAGTTCGATCTAGAAACCACGGGCCTCGACCCGGATCACGATCGCATCTTCCTGGTCGCCCTGCGCGCACCGAGCGGTGACTGCGAAACGATCGAGGCCCCGAGCCCCTCGGACGAGGCCGCGCTCATTCAGGCCCTGCTCGGACGCATCGCAGCGCTCGATCCCGACGTGATCGAGAACCACAACCTACACGGCTTCGATCTGCCATTTTTGGCGCGCAGAGCTCAAATTTTGGAGGTACCGCTAGGCCTCGGACGCGCGCTATCCCCCGGCCTCAGACAGCGGCCGGCGTCGCGCGGGGCGTCGCTCGGGCAGGGCGCGCTCAAGGCGCGTCGGCGAACGCGCTTTACGGTTCCCGGTCGCGAGTTGATCGACAGCATGGACGCGGTGCTTCGACACGACTTTTCGGCGCGTGACTTGCCCGGTCACGGGCTGAAGGCCTTGGCGCGCCATTTCGGCTTCGCGAGCCCAGAGCGCGAATACTTGCCTTCGGCACGCGCCTACGAAGTATTCGAGCGCGATCCGGAGCGGGTGCGCCGCTACGCTACCAATGACGTCCAGGAGGCCGCGGCGCTCGCGCGGCTGCTCGGAGGTGCCGCCTTCGCGCTCGCTCGCATGGTGCCGCGTCGCTACGAAAGGCTCGCCGACGCGGGCGCTGCCACCGGCATGCTCGATCCGCTGTTGATCCGCGCCTATTTCCGCGCCGGAGCCGCGTTGCCCGCGCACCAGCCGGGAGACGGCACGCTACACAGCGGCGCCGCGCTGTATCTGTTCGCGGCTGGCCTCTCGGTTCGCATCGTCAAGGCCGACGTGGCAAGCCTCTACCCCTCGCTGATGCGACAGTACCAAATCGGCCCCGCGCGGGATCGCCTGGGAGCTCTGATCGCAATCGTCGGTCGCCTAGTCGAGCAGCGGCTGGCCGCGAAAGCCGCCGCGCGTGCTGCCGCCCCTGGCTCACCCGAGCGTTACACGCATGAAGCGCTCTCCGCCGCGATGAAGCTCGTCGTCAATTCCGCATACGGATACTTGGGAGCGGTCGGACTGACGCGCTTCGCCGACGTCCACGCGGCTAACGAGGTGACGCGCCACGGGCGCGAGCTCTTGGGCTTGCTCTGCCGCGAGCTCGCGCGACGTGGGGTGACCTTGCTCGAAGCCGACACGGACGGCGTCTACTTTTCCGTGCCCGCGACCTTTAGCGAAAGCGACGAGCGTCGCGTCGTGGCCGAGGTTCGGGCGCTGTTGCCCGACCTCGTGCACCTCGAGTTCGACGGCCGCTATGCGGCAATGCTCTCGCACGAACCCAAGAACTACGCGCTCAAGCCCTACGCGGGTGAGGTGGTGCTGCGCGGGGTCGCGTTTCGCTCGAGTCGGGCCGAGCCGTTCGGCGAGCGATTTCTGCGCGCCGCGCTAAGCTGCCTGTTCGTCGGCGATATCCAGGGCGTACAACGCGCCTATCTCGACTGCGCAAAAGCACTGCGCCGCCGCGCATTGCCGACCCGAGACGTCGCGGCGCGGGTGCGACTCACCAAGAGCCGCGAACAGTACCTGGCCGTGCGCGCCCAGCGCCGCGAGCTCAGCTACGAGGCCTTGCTCGAAAACGGTCGCAGCGAGTGGTCGCCCGGCGAGCGCATCTTCGTCTACCGCGCTCGCGGCGGACGCGCAGGGCTGATCGCGGAGAACGACGCCTCCACGACGCACGTCGATCTCGAATCTGAGACGGACCCGCGTGACTACGACGTCGACTACTACCTGCGACTCTTACGCGAGACGTTCGCCGCACGCCTGGCCCGCGCGTTCACGCGGGAGGATTTCGAGGCCGTCTTCGGCGATCCACGGCAACCCTCGCTGTTTCCGATTGACCTTAGCAAAGTAGCCCCGATTCTGACGCCCCTGCTCGATCCGGAGAGCCTTACGGCTTACCGACCAGCGCCGATATGACGATAAAGGCGACCGTGACCAACGCGAGCATCGACCACACCAGCGCGACGATGTCGCGGCCGCCCTTCATGAATTGCTCACGTTCGAGCGGGGGCTCCTCGAACTCCTCCTGCACGTGTTCCTGAAATTCCCCGTGTGAAGCAACAGCATCCATGGACTTACTCCTTCCGTGTGAGCTGGCCTGCGCGCTGAAATTTCGGCGAGCAACGCCAATGATAGCGAGCTCGCCTGGCGGCGATGATCCCGTCGCGCCGCCGACGGAGCGACGCTGACCAGACGCAAAGTATACACCCACGCGCCGCCGATCGCCCGTCCCGCCAGGCTCGAAGAAGGCGCTTCCCTGACGCGCGCGACCGCGCGGGGCCCCCGCAAGCAGCCGCTCAAACTGTTACGCCGAACTCGACGATTGCGCGCGGGCGGCTGGTGCTTCCCGCCAGTCGCGGCCACTGACGCGGCGGGACGACCGCGCGCCGCCAGCGGCCGTCACTTGTGACATTTGGCGCGAATGCGGGCCTGGTCTTCTCCCGCAATGGGCAGAGGGCCGTCATAACCGTGAATGACGAGGGTGCCGTTTTCGACTTCGTAGGGAAAGACCGATTCGAAGCGATCGTCATGGTGAAAGCCCATCGTCCCGCTCACGTAGTCAGCTCGACTCTCATAAGTGAGTCCGCCGGGGCGCGCGTCCGCCGGCGCTTCTCGATAAAGCCGCACCAACGCAGGTTGTCGCGAGACGATCTCGAAGGCCAGGCTTTCGCAGCTACGATTCGCGTCCGCGAGGGCGTCCGAGGGGGCGTCGCTCTCGAGCGCAATGGCGTAGCTGTCGCCGTTCGTTTCGAGGCGAAGTCGCGCGCGTACGCTCTTCTGCGAGTTGCGAGGACCGGAGCTCTTCTCGAAGTCCACCAGCACGCCGCCGTCGGACTCCGCCACGAACCTCAGCTGTGAGAGCGCTTGCACGTAGTCGGGTGTGGCGCTGAGGGCCTTCTGCTTGGCAACAATGAGTTGCTCCCGCGACGTCGAGCGACCGTAGAAGCGGACCTTCGGCGCGTAGAGGGCTCCGAGCGCGTCCGCGTCGTGACGATTGAGCGCGGAGTCCCACGCGCTCACCAGCGCCCGCGCCTTCTCGAGCGGAGCGAGCGCGGCCGGGACTCGAGGCGAGACGCTCGTGACGGGCGGCGCCGATGCGCGGAGGGCCGCCGAGTTCGACAGGGCCGGAGCCGGCGACGAGCGCTCCGGCGCGGCACGCTGACAAGCCCCAGCCAGAACAAGACAGGCAGCCAGCCGGCGCATACCCCAGTGTGACGGCTCGGACTCGCGCGGCAAGCGCTGCTCGATTGCCAGTTGCCACGCCAACACCCGACTCGCCGTGCGGAGAGAGGCCGTAAATGGCGGGGAAGCATGGCAGGCTTCCCTTGCGACAGGCCTTGTTGCAAGCTCCGGCACCGAGCGCGCCCCAACGATGCCGACCTTCGTTCGCGAATCACCCACGACGCCCGATCGTCGCTCCTGTCGCGCGAGCCTGAGCGCGACGACCTTACTCAGCGCGGCAGCGCTGCTCTTCGCGAGCGGCTGCTATCGGACGCAGATAAGCTCCAAGCCGATCCAAGACCTCGTCTACGAGCGGCGAACGCCCACCGACCCCGAGCAGGAGTTTAGCTCGAGCCGCTGGCAAAAGGAGGGCGGGCGCGTTACTGGCAAGATCGAGTGGGCCTCCTGCCGGGTCGAGCGGAAGACGAGTCGTTCGCTCGAGATCACGACGCGACGCGAGCCCGACAGGCTAGCAGGCTACTTGTTCGTGGGCGGCGGCGTACTGGCAGCGGCCGTGGGGATCGCCGCTTGGGGTGCGAGTGGTAGCGGGGCCTGCGCGAGCGGCGGCTGTTCGCGCGAACACAACAGCGCCTGGCTGGTGTTGGGGCTCGGCAGCGGACTCGGCTCGGCAGGCGTCGGGGCGGCGACACTCCTCGGCAAAACCAAGACTAAAGTCGAGGTCACCGATCGTAAAGAGGAGGAGATCGACGAAGTTGGCCCCTGCATCCAAGCGGGGGATTTCGCCGACCTTTCGCTGGCGCTCCGGGCCGAGAACGGTGCCGAACTCGCGGTTCGCGTGAGTGAAGATGGCAGCGCGGTGATCGACATCCCGCCAGGTGTCGACCTGCCACATGGCGTCGATCTCCCAATTTGGGTTCAGCGGGTTCCGCGCCACGCAGGCGACGTTCTGAAACGCATGCAAGTGATCGGGACGGTCCGCGTGGAAGGCGACGCGACCGATTCGAACGAAGCGCCCTGAGAGACGCGCTCGCCTTGCGTTTCCCCGATCGACAGGCTTAAGATGCCTGAGAATTTAGTCAGGGATTGACGGGGCATGACCAGCCAGGACGTTTTCATCAGCTACGCCCACGTCGACAATGAGGCGCTGCTCGAGGGACAGGAGGGCTGGATCGCGATCTTTCAGCGTGCGCTCCAAAAGCGGCTGGGCCAATTGCTCGGTCGCCAAGCCGTCGTCTGGTGGGACCGGCAGCGACTGACCGGAAATCAGTACTTCGACGAGACCATCGCTCGCGCCTGTGATGAGGCCACTGTGATGGTCTCCGTGGTCACTCCACGCTATCTGAAATCGGACTATTGTCGCAAAGAGGTGGCGCACTTTGCCGCGGGTAAGCCGCTCAAAGTGGGGGATCGCTCGCGCTTGTTCCACTGCGTGAAAACGCCTGTGGATCGGCAGGCTCTATTGCCACAGATGGAGCACCGACTCGGCTACGAGTTCTTTCGGGCAGCCGAGGCCGGCGGTCGTTTCCGCGAATATGACGTATTCGATCCTGAGCTCAAGCCGCTCTTCATGGCCGCGCTGGAGGATCTCGCGCAGGACGTCGGTAAGCTCGTCGCGGAGCTCGAGCCGAACCCGGGAGCGCCTAGGCACAGCTCGATCACGCTAAAATCCGACGAGACGAGCCGAGCCGCAACGCAGCGCGTGTTCGTGGCGACGACCTCTGTCGATGTCAAACCGGTGCGGGAGTGTTTGTTGCGCGAACTCACCGCGCGCGGCGTGCCGGTGAGCCCGGGCAACGCATGGAGCGAGGACGCCGCGGCGTTCACGGCCGAGCTCGCTCGAGCCGCCGCGGGAGCTTGTCTCAGCGTTCACATCTTGGGTGGAAGCTACGGCGCGAGTCCGGAGGATGGCGAGGGCTCGTATCCCGTGCTGCAGTTCGAGGGACTGCGTCGGCTTGCCGGCGAGCGCGCCGCAAACGAGCCGCTGGTGCGCATCCTCTGGATGCCACGTGATGTGCAAGGAGCCACTGAGAAGCAGCAGAAATTCCTGGATCGCGTGCGCGCAGATGCGACCCTGGGACCGCTCGATGAGCTCCTCGAAGGCAGCGAAGAAGAGCTCAAGGAGCGGGTGATCAGCAAGCTAGCGACGCTCGCGCACGCCGAAAAGGAACGCCAAGAGCGTGAGCGAAAAGCCGCGGAACGGCGCGCCGCAGAGCCGACCCGAGGCGATGCCCCGCAAGGCATGGCTCTCGCTGTGGCCAAAGTCTACGTGATCTCCGCCGACGACGAGGGCGACGAGGTCGAGGCGGTCGAACGCGCGCTCGGCGCGCAAGGGTTCGATGTGATCTCTTCGCTCGAGCTCGCGGAGGAAGAGACGGAGGCCGAGCGGGAAGCGCGCCATCAACAATTGCTCGCCGAGTGCGACGGCTGTCTCATCTATCACGGCGCGACCAAGCTCAGCTG
>JAEUAF010000172.1 GCA_019695485.1 Sorangium sp. | reverse complement strand
CTGCCATGCCGCGCAGCTCGAGCAGCCGCGCTCGGTACAGCTGGTCGCTCAGCGAAGCGTGGAGCGACGCGGCCGCGCCAATCCCCGGAGGACACGCGCCGCGGCGCAGCAGCGCGCCTTCCACCGCAGCCTCGATCTGGAGGCCAAGCCGGCCCCGTTCAGCGGGGCCCGGCGCCCCAATTTCGACCGGTAGCAGGCCGGCGCTCTCGGCGGCGCGGAGCTCGCTCGGGATCTCGAAGCCGCTAACGAAGCGAACCTCACCGGGGACGAATGGAGGGGACGGGTGGCTCGAGGCCCAAGTCATGCGGCGAAAGGTCTCCGATTCAGCGTACTTGGCCCAGTTTTCGGCGCTTGTTGCGCGGCTCGCGACCCGACTGGCGGGGTCGCCCGGCGGGTCAGAGGTGGGGAAGTGGCGCTCGAATGGCGCGCCTGTGGTGGTTTATAAAGCGCGAATATAATTGATAAAAATGGTTACGCCTGGTGGCGCGGTTGGGATTGACGAGTTCATGGGGCGTCCATAAGATGAAGACGTTCCCTCTGCAGTGTTCGAGAGGCAGTAGTAACGAATCCCTGACTGCAACCGACCAGGGAGACGAATCCGCGGCGGAGAGCTAGGCCCGGAAATCCTCACCGGGAAGCCGGAAACCGTGGTCCAGAGTCTCCCACCTAGCGAAGCTAGGGGTTCGGCTACGCATTTAGCCTCACGACTCAGGCGGTAAGGAGCCTAGGATGGGCCAGCGCTAAGCCGGCCCATCCGCCTATTTGGGGTCCGCGATAGGTGGCCGGGCCGACAAGGGATGGGGCAGCCGATTGGCCCGTGTCGCGCAGGCCTTCCGTTGGACGCTGCCCTGGATTACGGTCTCGCGGCAATGACTGGCGCCATTGAATGCATCACTCGGCGGAGTTGCGGCCGCGCGTCGCTCGGCCTCTTGAGCCTGCTGGGTTGCCTCCTCGTTTCTCCGAGCGCTTCGGCGCAGCACGTCCGGGGCAAGCTGGAAGGTTACCGATTGCTTCAGAACCCCGTTTGGCTGGATGCGCGCGATCCGAAGCGCCACGGTTATTCGTTCCGCGAGCCGGTGCCCACCGTCCGCGCCGAATTTCGGCGCATGTACCCGCATATTCCGAAAGAGATTTGCGTGGTCGCGCTCGCCGCAACACCGCAAAAACCACCGGCCACCGCCGTGCTGGTGCGCGTTGGCGGGGGGCGCACGACGCCCGTCACGATGGTGGTGGCACCCGGCACCAAACTCACCTTCCAAAATACGGATCCCTTCAAGCATCGTCTCTACGCCGTGGGCCTGAAGACCTTCACGGCCTCGGATACGCTTCAGGGCGCGACGCGCGAGTGGACCGTCCCTGAAGCGGGCGCGTTCGAGATTCGTGACGAATCGGCACCCAGCCTGCGCATGTGGGTGGTCGCGGAGCCAACCGTCGCGGCGATTGCATACCCCTCACTGAAGGGTGAGTTCGCGGTACCGCTCGAAGCGCCCGGAGACTATCGAATTCAGGCGTTCTTCTCGGGCAAGCGGGTGGGGCCGGAAGTCCCCGTGACCGTCGCCGCCGCTGATTTCGACATCAAGACGCCGCTGCGCCTCGTGAGCGAGAAACAGGCAGCCAAGGCCGCCAAGGACGACGCTGAGGGCGGCGAGGGGAGCAAAGCTCCTGCGGCCGATGCCAGCGCAGATGCAGCTAAGCAAGAGGGCGCCGAGCAAAAGGCCGCACCCGACGCGTCGGCAGAGCCGCCGGCCGACAAGAAGCCCGAACCTGCGCCGGAACAGAAGTAAGCGACTTCCCGGCGTGACCTTCGATCGAGAACTCTGGATTTAAAGATGCTGGCTACACGGTTTTGGAGCGTGTTCGTGGCGCTGCTGCTGGGCGCAGCCCTGTTCGTCCTCTTCGTCGGGACGAGCATGTATAACCGCGCCGGTTCGCGGACACTTGGTGAGTCGCTTTCTTCGGATAGCCAGGTGGTTTCCTGGTTCTTGAAGGACGACGCGCGCCAGCGCTCGGCTCAACTCATTCAGTTCGCGCTCTACCCGGACGTGGCGCGAGCGCTTCAGAAGTCGAACGAGTCGGAGGCGAAGGTCCCTCAGGAGGCGCGCGATAAGCTCCTCTCCGCCCTGAAAAAGGTCAATTCGCAGATCACGGGGGACGAAGGATTCGACGCGGTATTTGCCGTCGATCAGTACGGTCGCGTCGTCGCGCACCTCGGCTACGACCAGGCCACCGGCATGTCTGATTTCGAGCTCGGCGGTTACCCCGTCGTGGCCGACGGCCTGCGCGGCTACATTCGTGACGATACCTTGGTGCTCGACCGCATGTACCGTGTGGTCGTACGCCCGGTGGAGTTCGATTTGAACCAACCACCGGCTGGGGCCATCGTCGGCGCTCGCATCATCGACGATCGCTTCGCGCGCTCGCTGTCCTCACGAACAGGGGCGGCGGTCGCCTTCTTCGCGCATGGGCAGCGGGTGGCCTCCGGAGCGCCGGACGGCTTCGACTCGGCGCAGCTCGACCAGATTGTGGGTGACCTCGAGAACCTCGATCAGGACGCGGACTACAAGGAAAAGGGCCGTAGCAAAGTGCGCGTCATCGGCAAGATGCTGAGCGTGCAGTACTCGCGCTTGCCGGGTGAGGCCTGGGAGCTTGGCGCCGGTGTTGCGGTTGCTCGGTTGCCCTTCGGCGTCGACAGCCCGATCGACTTCTTCCGCAAGGCGGACGACAAAGACAAAGAGCAGGGCCATGTGGGCTTGGCGGTGGGCATCGCTGTCGCCGCCGCCGCGCTCGGCATCTTGTTCAGCTTGCTCGAGCATTCGCGGCCGCTGCGCGTGTTTCGCTCCGAAGTGCAGCGCCTCGCCAAGGGCGAAATCGACCAGCTTCAGCCGAGTCGTTTTCGCGGCGTATTCCGCAAGATTGCCTCTGACTTGAACGACGGCATCGACGCGGCTCTTGCCAAGGGTGGGGGCCCACGGCGGGGTCCGGCGGATTTCAAGCAAGTGCTTGGTGACCTGCCGGCGGAGCCGCAGATGAGTGCGTTCAGTTTTCCCGGCGAGTCCCCGCCGGCCCCCGCGGGCGGGCCGCCGGTTTCCGCGCCGCAGGTATCATCGGGTAACCGGCCCTTGCCTGCGCCGCCTCCCAATCCGCGCCTGCCGAAACCGCCTGGCGCGCCACGCGCGCCCGAGTCGCGCGGCGCTGATCTCGAGGCGGCTATGTCTGACGCGGCGGTTTCGTCCGGCGGTGACGCCTGGGGAGCTGGCGCTGGCGACGAAGCGGCAGAGTGGCGCGGCGTCTACGAGGATTTCGTCGCGCTAAAGCAGCAGTGCGCAGAAAACGTCGACGGCTTCACTTACGAAAAGTTCGAACAGACGCTACGTAAGAGCCGAGACCAGCTGATCACGCGCCACGGTGCGAAGCGGGTCAAGTTCAGTGTTTACGTCAAGGATGGAAAGGCTGCGCTGAAGGCCAGCCCGTTGAAAGACTGAGATGAGTACGCCTAGTCGACACAAAGTCCTGATCATCGGTTCGGGCCCCGCAGGGCTCACCGCCGCCATTTACGCGGCGCGCGCGAATCTGAAGCCGCTGTGCGTCGAAGGCTTCAACGCGGGCGGGTTGATCCCCGGTGGGCAGCTGATGTTCACGAGTGACGTCGAGAACTACCCGGGCTTCCCCAAGTCGGTCACTGGGCAAGACTTGATGATGCGCTTCCGCGAGCAGGCGGAGCACCAGGGGACCGAATTCATCACCTCCGACGCGCAGAAAGTCGACTTCTCGAGCCGCCCGTTCAAGGTGTGGGTCGGGGAGGACGAGAACATCCTGCACCTCGCCGATACGGTCATCATCGCCACCGGCGCGCGCGCCAACTACCTCGGGCTCGACAGCGAGAACGCGCTCAAGAACAAGGGCGTCAGCGCCTGTGCCGTGTGCGACGGCGCGCTGTTCCGGGGGCAGGACGTGGTCGTGGTTGGCGGCGGCGACACCGCGATGGAAGAAGCCTCGTACCTATCTGGCCTGTGCGGCAACGTGACGCTCGTGCATCGGCGCGACGATTTCCGCGCATCGAAGGCCATGCAGGACCGGGTGCGTCAAAATCCCAAGATTCAGATCCTCTACAGCCACGCCATTACGGACGTGCTCGACGTCTCGAAGGACCACGTGACGGGCGTGCGCGTCAAAGACCTGAAGAGTGGTGCTGAGCGCGTCTTGAATACCGCCGCCATGTTCGTCGCCATCGGTCATACGCCGATGACCGATTTGTTCCGCGGACAGCTCGACACGCATCCGAACGGCTACCTCAAGGTCGAACTCGGGAGCACGCGCACCAATGTACCGGGCGTGTTTGCTGCGGGCGACGTTGCCGATTGGACATACCGTCAAGCGGTCACGGCCGCTGGTACCGGTTGTATGGCGGCGCTCGACGCGGAGCGCTTCCTCGCCGCCGAGCACTGAGGAGCATCTTGTCAGAGCCCGCGGAACTTGCCGATCTTGCGCGGGCATTGCGGGCCCACCTGGAGTGGGCGGCGAATACGGGCGCGACGGGCGTTCCACCGGCGAGCGCGGCTCACTCCGCGCTGCTGGCGTCTGCGGACAACGCACTCACGCCGCAGGGGTCTGATTCGCTCCCGCCGGCATCCAATCGCCCGCAACCGGCGGCGGGGGCGCGCCCAGCGTCCGGCGCTGTTGCGGATCGGCCATCCGCCGC
>JAEUAF010000150.1 GCA_019695485.1 Sorangium sp. | reverse complement strand
CCTGGGCGGCGCTACGCTGGGCACGCGCGCGCAAGCCGCGCGGCGCGTCACTTCGCGAGCGGTCGTTGGCTCCGTCGGTCGCCCTTGAGGCAGAGCGCGCGCACCAGCAACAGCAGGGTCTCGCGATCCCAGGGCTTGCCGAGCACGCGATCGACGCCGTCGCAGGGCATCACCGAGGGGTCCGCCGAGGTCACGATGAAGCGCGAGCCCGGGCTCTCGCGCGCCAGAGCCGCCACGAGCTCCGCGCCGCCCGCATCGGGCAGCTGAAAATCCGTGAGCACTACGTTCACGCGACCCTGCCGCAAGATCTGCCGCGACTCGGCGAAGCTGCCCGCGCTCAGCACATCGAAACCTTCACGTCGCAAGTCGGTGGCCAACGCGCGCCGCACGGCGAGATCATCATCGACGACCAGCAGCCGATACACACTGGCAAGAAAGCGCGGCAACTCGATGACGACGCGCGCCCCGCGTTCGGAGCGCGCCTCGAGCGTCACCTTGCCTCCGTGGTCCTCCACGATTTGACGCGTGATGGCCAGGCCGAGGCCCGTGCCTTGACCGAACGGCTTCGTAGTCTTGAAGGGCTCGAAGGCGGTTTCTGCGAGCTCCGGGCTGAGTCCCGGGCCGTCGTCCTCGACGTCCACGAACACCGAAGCATCAGCGATCCGCACCCCGAGCCAGACATGACCGCCACCCGCCGACGCGGCGTCCACGGCGTTCGAGAGTACGTTCAGGATGGCCTGCGCTAGGCGCGGTGGGTCGTGCGGCACGTTCACCTCGGGCCCACGCTCCAAGCGGAGTTCCACGTTGCGATCCTTGAGCCGCGGCCGCGCCATGCGCACCGCGATGTCGATCGCGGTGTGAACGCTGGCGTCAGCCATCTGCGGCCGCTCGCGACGCGCAAAGCCGCACACGTGTTGCACGAAGCTACCAATGCGCTCCACCGCAAGCTCGATGTCACTAGCGCACGCAGAAAGCTCCGAGTCACCCGTGCGCTCTGCCGCTTCGAGCACATACGCCGCGGATGCGTGGATCACCGCCAAGGGGTTATTGATCTCGTGCGCCATGCCCGCCGCAATGCGACCAATCGCGGCGAGTCGCTCGGCGTGTTCGAGCCCGCGCTCGAGCTCATGCCGCTCGGTGCAGTCGAGTGAGACCTCCGACAGCTCGATGCCGCCCGCGCGCGCGCGCGCTACGGCCGACACCGACGCCATCACGAACAACTCGCGCCCACTCTTGTGGCGGCGTCGCACTTGTTCCGCGCGCGACTCCGCGCGCGAAAGCCGCGTCTGCGTGGTGCTCGGAGCCACATCCAGCACGGCCACGTTTTGGCCGATAATTTCCTCGGCTGTGTAGCCGTACAAAGACGCAGCACCGGGATTCCACGAGCGCACCACGCCCTCCGCCGACAAGCCGACGATCGCCTCGAAGCACTCGTCGACCAGTAGCGTCAGGCCCGCGATGCGGTCCTTCAGGTCGTGGCGGCTGCGCTCGAGGGCGGCGAGTTGTCCTTCGCGGGCCAGCAGCGACGCAAGTTCCGAGGCATCGAACGGCTTCGCGATCACCTGGACGTCGAAGTCCGCCGCCTCTGCAGCGCGCCCGATCAACAAGACGCGGGCCCATGGCGCGTCAGCCCGCAGGTCGGCAACCACTTTTCTGTGGGTTTCGCTGTCAATATCGGCGACGAGCACGAGCGGCTTCTCGGCGCGCAGGCTCGCCTCGGCCTGCTCACCATTGGCAACCCAGGCTGCTTTTTGCCCGGAGCGTCCCAGCGCGGAGCACAGGGAAGCCGCGGCGTCCGCGTCGGGAGTGAAGACCAGAATGCTCATGCCGCCCCCTCTGGAACGGCCGCCCCCGGCCTTCGCTAAGGCACCCGTTGAGTTCGTTCTCGCGATCGAGCAGGTTTGCGCCCTGGAGGCGGGTGATATAGTCCTGCCGAGCGGCTCTCTGGCCGTCCTCGTGCGCTGGCGGGTGCCGGCCCGGTTCCTCACACGAGCCCATTTCTTCTTTTGCGCGCTCTGCCTTGGTTTTCGATGCCTTCCTCGTTTCATCCCGAGCTCGACCCACCTGAGGGTGACGACGACGAGCTCGACGGCCCAGAGGCCGAATATTCCTATTCCGACGACGACGAGCTCGAGCCCGACGTTTATCCGGTCGAGCTCGACGAAGAGCTGATCGATCCCGACGCCGCCAAGGTGGTCCGCCGCCTAGCGCGCCACGGGCACGAGGCCTACCTCGTGGGCGGTTGTGTCCGCGACCTACTGGTCGAGCGTCGCCCGAAGGATTTCGACGTGGCGACCAGCGCGCGCCCGGACGACGTGCGCCGGCTGTTTCGAAACTCGCGCATCATCGGGCGGCGCTTCCGTTTGGTGCACGTGCTGTTCGGTGGCGGCAAAGTCATCGAGACAGCGACGTTCCGCCGCGCGCCGGAGGACGCCACCGGTCGCGACGCGGACGATCTCCTGATTCGCAACGACAACGTCTTCGGCGAGGCGCACGAAGACGCCCAGCGCCGGGACTTCCGCATCAACGGGCTCTTTTACGACATCGAGCGGCGCGAAGTCATCGACTGGGTCGGCGGAATGCCGGACATCGAGCGGCGTAGCGTGCACACCATCGGCAATCCGGAGACGCGCTTTCTCGAGGATCCCGTGCGGATCTTGCGTGCCATCAAGTTCAGCGCACGCCTCGATTTCGGCATCAGTCCCGAGGTTTACGACGCTATCGTTAGTTGCCGCAACGCGCTCCGCCGCGCGGCGAAGCCGCGTTTGTTCGAAGAAGTGCTGCGCTTGATGCGCGGCGGTGCGGCGCATCGTTCCTTTTTCATCGCCTGGGAAACCGGCGTGCTCGACGAGCTCTTGCCCGAGCTCTCCACCTACCTCGCGGATCGGGACGAGAACGACAGCGGCGTCTGGCGCAGGTTGTCCGAGAGCGACCGTCTCACGCTCGAAGCGCGCGCGCCTCTCGACGACACCGTGCTTTGGGCAGCGCTCCTACTCGAGCCGATGCGCGAAGCTTGCTCGGGTGAGCGCGACCGAGTCGAGGCGGCCCACGCGTTCTTGGAGCCGATTGTCGATCGGCTCAATGTGCCGCGTCGCATCGCCGATCCGGTGCGCCGCGTCGTCGCCGCCCTACCCCGCCTCGAAGCGGGCCGCGTCGGCCGTTTCGCTCGCTCGGGGCTGTATCCGCTGGCGACAGAGGTCTTTGGAATCCGTTCGCGCGCGCTCATGGATGTCGCACCCGACGCGGACGGCGAGGGCGACGACGAAGAGACTGTCGGCGCCGACGGCACCACAGCGCGTCGCAAGAAACGCCGTCGACGCCGCCCGCGCGCCGACGCCTAGCGCCGACACAAGGCGCCGACACAAGGCGCCGATGCAAAGCGCCCAGCAGCCGCGCAAAGCGCAAGGCGCAAGGCGCCGACGCAAAGCAGAGCGGCGCTCGGGCTACTTCTCGTAAATCTGCGCGGCGGCCAGGCCGGAGCCGGCCGCGACTTGCAGCACCACCTTGGCCGGCGTGGGCAGGGGAAACTGCCACTTGAAGCAATTCGGCTTACGCCCGAGCACCGCGGTCGGCCCGGTGTCGCTGTCGGTCGCCAACACGGGGGCCAGATTCGGAATCGGCGTGGCGGCCACGATCTGCACGTTGAGCTCCGTCACCGGGAACATCGCCGTGGCGACGACCGTGTAGCATTTCTGCGGTTGAAGCTGGATTTGGCCCTGCAGCGTCTGCCCAGTCTGAAAGTTGCCGACTAGCGGCGAGCCAATCGGCTTGCTGCCAGCGACCGTCTGCGCTTTCGCGAGCTCGTTGAGGATCGGCTGCACAATCGCGCCGGCAGCGGGGTCCAGCGCCTGTGCGCTCGCACCCGACGCAGGGGGTGCGCCTGCCGCCGCGGTGGGTGCGGGCGGTACGCTCGCCGCGCCACCGGCAGCTGCCACGGGTGGCGTCACCGCAGGAGCGGGGGGCGTCGCTTGCCCGTAACCAGGAGGCGCCGTGTACGACTGCCCGCCAACGGCCGCGGGCGCCGCCGCTTGTCCGCCGACACCGGCCACGGGAAAGCCCGGGGGCTGAGCTTGTCCCTGCTGGTAGCCGCCCGTCTCTGGGGGCTTGTCGTGAGAGCAGGCTTGCAGGGCGAGAGGCATAGCCAACGACGAAACGAGAGCGAAGCGAACGGTGCGACTAACGGAGGTCATGTACCTCGAACTCCTTTGCGCGCTCGGAGCCGCGCGGCACACCACTTACCTGTGTGGGTGCGTGGAGGCAACCGCTCTCGCACGTCACGCGCCCGCAGATCTGCTACTCGCCCTCCCTGGGGCCCACGTTCCACAACCCCTGTGCATCAATCTCGCACTCACGACTCCCGATTGATGGCCGTTGAGACGCTGCTAGCCTGTGTGAGGCGAACGAAACGGGGTCGCGAAACCGGCGCGCCGTGCACCTGAATGTCAAAGCGCAAGACCATCGGAGTCCTGATCGACCACGCCGACTACCCGGCGGGCGGTTACGAAGGCCAGCTCCGCGCAGGTTTCGAAGTCGCATGCCGACGACTCGACCTCGACCTCTTGCTCTTCTTCGGTCGCCCTCTCGAGAGCCCGTTCTATCGTGCGCAGCAGCGGGTCTACGATCTCGCGACCCGCGATTGCGTCGACGGCATCGTGCTCGTTGCCGCCGGGTTGGGCACGTTCACGGGGCGCGAGGGCGTCGAAAAGCTGTGTCATCGCCTCAGACCTTTGCCCATGGTCAGCGTTGGCCTTGCGCTCGAGGCAGCGCCCAGCATCATCGCCGATAACCGACCCGGCATCGATGGCTTGGTCGACCATCTGCTCGACGCACATGGCTGCAGGCGCCCGGCATTCATCGGCGGCCCCCCGCAAAACCCGGACGCTCTCGATCGCGCTCAAGCGTTTCAAGCCGCGCTGCAGAGGCGCGGCTTGGCATTCGACCCCGCGCGCAGCCATGCCGGAGACTTCACACTGCCCTCCGGGTCCTCCGCGATGGCCATCCTGTTAGAGCGTGGCATCGAATTCGATGCCATCGTCGCCGCCAACGACGGAATGGCACTCGGCGCCATCGAAACCCTCAAATCGCGCGGGTTTCGGGTGCCGCAGCAAATCCCAGTCACAGGCTTCGATGACCTCGAAATCGCGCGCCTCGTAAACCCGCCGCTCACCACCGTGCGCCAGCCGCTCGAGGACATGGCGTCGCTCGCGATCGAGCTCGTAGCACAACAGATCGCTGGCGAGCCCGTTCCGCAACGCTCGGAGCTCGCGGTGGAAATCGTATGTCGCCGCTCCTGCGGATGCGCGCGCGCCACCCGCGTTGCCTCGCCTCCGTCCACGGCGAACCTGCTGAGCGCCGAGCGTTTCGTGGCGGAGCAAGCCGAGCGACTCGTCAATCGCCTCGCCGCCTTGCTGAGTGATGCCGGGGCCAATGCCCGCGAATCCGCGTTGATGCTGGTAACGGGCCTGCGCGCGGAACTCGAAGGCAAGGCCGATTCATTCGAAATTGCCATCGACGCCATCATCGACCAGGCCGGCGAACAGCGCGAATTCTATGAACAGCTCCAGAACTGCGTGAGCTTGCTGCGCGCCGAATTTTCGGGCCGCGCCACCTCGACCGAACACTTGTGGCACGAGGCGCGCACGCAACTCGCTCTCGCCAGCACGCGCGCGAGCGGCCGCCAGCGCCTCCATACCGAGATGCAATATCAGCACTTGGTCCACGGCGCAGAACGCTTGCTGACCGCCTTCGATTTGCCGTCGCTCAAAGCGGTCTTGGCCGAGGAACTGCCGGGGATGGGCGTGCGCAACGCCTTGTTTGCGCTGTTTAGCGACGTCCAGCCCGGCCAGCTCGTTCCATTCCTCTGCCTCAGAGAGGGCGCGCCAGTCGAACTCGCAGCGCAGCGCTATCCGGCGACCAAGCTCGTGCCAGACGACGCGCCCGTGGCCCTCTCGCGCCAGACGCGACTACTCTGGCCCCTGGCCGCGGACACTCAGCAATTCGGCCTGGCGGTGATCGAAGTCGGACACGGTGCGGGCGCCCCGGAGATGTTGCGCGAACAGATCACGGCCGCCCTTCAAAGCTCCTCCTTGCATCGCGAAATCGTCAGCAAGACCGCGCTCCACGAACGCAGCGTGCAAGAGCGCCTGGCCACCGCCAAACGCATGAGCGCGCTCAACGTCCTAGCGGGCGGCGTGGCTCACGATCTGAACAACGCGCTCGGACCGCTCGTCGCGCTACCCGACCTGATCCTGCGTGAGCTCGACGCCTCGGGCGCAGACGCGGCCTATGACCTCTCGGAGGTGCGCGCCGACGTCTCGGCGATCAAATCGGCCGCACTCCGCGCCACCCAGACCATCAAAGACCTTTTGACCTCGGCGCGCCAAGGCCGCACGAAGAAAGAGGTCTTCGACCTCAATCAGGTCCTCGAGGCGCTACTCGACGTCGAGATTGGCAGCTTCTCGCGCAACGCGCAGATCAGCATCACTCTCGAGCTCGCCAAAGAGGCACTGTTCGTGCTCGCCTCTGAGTCGCACATTCAACGAGCGCTCTCGAACCTCCTCAGAAATGCGATCGAAGCCATCGATCCCCCGGGCCGGGTCCTCATTCAGACCGGATCGACCCGTCTCAGTGAGCCCTTGATGGGCTACGAAACCATCGAGCCGGGCGACTATGTCACGATCTCGGTCTCGGACACCGGACGCGGCATCGCCACCGCCGAACTCGGTCGCCTCTTCGAACCCTTCTTCACCAAGAAGCCAGTCGGCGAAACCAGCGGCAGCGGACTTGGACTTGCAATCGTGCACGGCGTCGTCAAGGAACACGGCGGCTTCGTGAACGTCGAAAGCATGCTCGGCCGCGGCACGACCTTCACGCTTTACTTCGGCAAGGCGGCGCCGAGCGCGTTCGTCCACGAAACCCAACGCCAACCGAGCAGTATGCCCAGCGCGCTCAACGTGCTGGTGATTGACGACGATCCGATGCAACTTCGCACAGCGCAACGCATCTTGTCGCGGCGCGGCCACCGCGTCACGGCGATTGCGAGCGGGCGCGAGGCGTTGGCTCGCATGCAGACCCTACAAGCGCACGCCGACTTGAAGAGCCCCTACGACCTCATCATGCTGGACATGCTCCTCAATGAGGCGGACGACGGCCTGACGCTCTCCGAGCGCATTTGCGAGCGCTTCCCCAACCAGAAGTGCATCATCGTCAGCGGCCACGCGCCGAGCGAGCGCGGCCTGCTAGCGGTCGAGCGCGGCCTCACCTGGCTCTGCAAACCCTACACCGCGGAGCAACTCCTCAACACCGTCGAAACCTCCGCGCGCCAAAGCGATCCGCCGAGCGGCGTGGGCCACAGCCAAGCGACCGCGAGCGTCGGTGTGCAACGCAACACCGGCACGTAGCTGACTCGAAACGCAGGCACTAGGCGCCTCCGACGACGCGGTCATTGGGCGCGCGGGCCCGACATCTCGCACCTTTGGAGCCAAGGCGAGACACAAAACTAGGAGTGCGAATTCGCACTCATTCGACTAAACTCGAGCGGTTGGATCGTGACATGAAAGCTCAGCGAACCCTCTTCAAGTGCGCGCTTCCTCTCCTCGTGGTCACGGCCTGGACAGGCGTCTCCTTCGCGGACGACGCACCAGCAGCCGATGCAACGGCAGACGCAGCGCCGACCCCACAAGCCCTCAAAGAGGCGGCAGAGCGTTACGAACGCGGGCTTTCCCTGTATTCCGGCGGCGAGTACGTGCTCGCGCTCGTCGAATTCGAGCGCGCCTACCAACTCGCGCCCAATTACCGCGTTTTGTACAACGTCGGCCAAGTTCGCATTCAGCTCGGCCGCTACTCCAAAGCGCGCGAAGCCCTCGAACAATACCTAAAGCAGGGCGGCGACGAAATCACGGCCGAGCGCAAACGCGCGGTCGCGGTCGACCTCCAAATGCTGGCAGAGCGCACGGCGCTCCTCAACATCGTTTCGAACGAGGCCGGCGCAGAAATCTCCCTCGACACGATCATGATCGGCACCACCCCCCTGGCGGCACCGATCGTCGTGGACGCTGGCGAACACACCGTCGAAGTCCGCAAAATCGGCTTCTACAGCAAATCATCGCAAGTCACCCTCGCGGGGCGCGACGAACTGCAAGTCAAACTCGAGATCACCAAAGTACCCGAAGCCAAACAGCTCGTCGTCGAGCGCCGCACCGAACAAGTGAACCCGCACTCCGACCGTTCCTTGATTTGGGTTGGTTGGGCGGCCACCGGAGCACTCGCAGTCGGCGCGGGCGTCGCGGGCTACTTCGGCGTCACCAAAGCCAACGACCTCGAATCGATGCGGACCGACTTCGGCGTCACCCAGGCTCAACTCCAAGACGCCAAGAGCTCAGCCCGCACCCTCTTCATGATCTCCGACATCACCGGTGCGGCCGCCATCCTCGCCGGTGGCGCCTCCCTCTACTTCACCCTATCCTCGAACAGCAGCAACACCCCAAACAGCGAAAAGCCCGCTCAACCGCCCCGCGTAAGCTTCGGAGTAACTCCGAACGGGGTGAGGCTGAGCGGGCGGTTTTAGGGGGGACTAGGTGGAGTGGCCGAGGGGCGACAATCCGGCGCCCCTCGTAACCCGGGGCAA
>JAEUAF010000145.1 GCA_019695485.1 Sorangium sp. | reverse complement strand
CGAGACCGAAGCTTCGAGGACTCCGCGTGAATCGGGCGACGCTGCGGCGCGCCCCGCGCCTGGCATTCGGCGTGCATACGGGCTGATATGCTTCGAAACAAAGCCTTTTGGTTGGTATCTGGAGTCGCTGCGGGGGCGCTGCTCACTCGCTGGCAGCTCGCTCGGCTGTTCGCCGAGCAGCTCGACTATGAGGTGGAGCGGCGCGTGGGTGACATCGAGATTCGTAGGTATCCGCGCTGCGCTCGGGCCGAGACCGTGGTGCACGCGGAGTCCTTCGAAGTGGCCTTGGAAGAAGGCTTTCGTCGCTTGGCCGCCTATATCTTCGGTGCCAATCACGCCCGCCCTGCACTCGCGGCAGAAACGTCGCCGTTGGGGCCGGAGGTTCAGCGGTCGAGCGGTTTGCTGGCGAGCGAACGCCACGGCCCAATCACGGCGCCAGTGACAGCGCGCATCGAGATGACGACGCCGGTGCAGGTTCGCGGCGAAAAGCCGGATCCGAAAGCCCAGGAGCCCCACGCGCAGAGCACCTTCATCATCACCTTTACGATGCCGAAGTCGCGCACACCCAGCTCACTGCCAGCGCCGAATGACGAGCGCATCCACCTGCGCTCGGTGCCGAGTCGTCGCGTCGCTGTTATTCGCTATCGGGGGCGCCACACGTTCTCGCGCGTGCGCGACAAGTCGAGCGAGCTACTCGAGGCGGTCGCGGACGCGGGCCTTCCCACGCGCGGCCAGCCAGAATTCGCGGGCTACGACCCGCCCACGACATTGCCCTGGTTGCGTCGAAACGAGATTTGGATCGAGCTTGCCGGAACCAAGAACCAACGGCGCAAACCAACGCTCGAGGACAATACGAGCTCCGGAGAAGGCCCATGAAATACGGCATCGCCTGGTTGATTGGAATCCCGCCGATTTTGATCGCCGCGTGGTTCTTGTTGAACCATTGCTGACTCTGCGCCGAGTCGACTGCGCGGGTGTGACTCGAGTCCGCCCGCGCGCTTGCCGGCCTTTGGGCCCGCCAATGATCGTGCCTGATTGCTTCCGCAGGCCCAAACTGTGGCGAAAATGTCCGACTGCGTGAAAAGACCCGAGTTGGTCTCTCGCAGGCACTCTGATAAGACGAGTCGACGTCGAGCATGATGGCCCACGATGCTCCCGACCGTTCGTCTGCCGAGTTTGCCTCCAGCGAGGAGGACGCGCGTCGAATTCGCGAGGCTGAGCTCAGCCTGATTGTCGGCGGCGTGCAAGATCACGCGGTGTCGGTGCTCGACCCCGACGGCTTGATCGTGAATTTCGACGTCGCCGCCCAGAAGATCAAAGGCTACACGCCCGAGGAAGTGCTCGGTCGCCACTTCCGAATGCTATTTTGCGAGGAAGACGTCCTCGCAGGAGTGCCCGAGCACGAACTCTTGCAGGCGCGGGCGCACGGCAAATACCAATGTGAGGGCTATCGGCGCCGTAAGGACGGTTCACGTTTCTTTGCCAGCGTCTCGCTCTCCGCTCTAGAGGACGAGCGCGGCACACTGCGGGGGTTCGTCAAAGTCACGCATGACATCACCGAGCGAGTGCGCGCGCAAAAGAGCCTCGAAACCTTGAGCGAAGCTGGTTTGGCGCTCGCTTCCTCGATCGAGGAGCGAACAGTGCTGACGCGCTTCGCCCCGGTGGTATTGAAAGATCTGGCCGACTCGTTGCTCGTGGACTTGTTCGACGAGCGGGGGCGCGTGCAAGGCAGCCTGGTGGCACACCAAAATGCAGAGCGAGAGGCTCGGCTTCGGGAGCTCCGCTGCGAGCAGCCGTTCGTGCCGAGTTTCGCGCGCATTGCGCTCGACGCCAGCGGCACCGTGCGCTTCTTGCGGAACGTTCCGAACGAGCTCGAAGCGCACAGCCAGATCGACGCCGCCGATCGCGCTTGGATCGCGCTGCTCGCGCCGCGCAGCGTGCTGATTGTCCCGCTCGCGGCTCGCGGTCAACTGCTGGGCGAGCTCACCTTGGGTAGCGAGTCTCGAGGCTTCGACGAACGCGACCTTGGGCTCGCCGAGGAGCTCGCTCGGCGCTTGGCCGGCACCCTCGACCACGCGCGCCTGATCGAGCAGGCCCGGGAGAGCGAGCAGCGACTCCACTTGGCGCTCGAAGCGGGCCGGATGGGTGCTTGGGAGTGGGACATCCCAGCGGGTCGCGTCAGCTGGTCGCCCACGTTGCAAGAGATTCACGGCATTCCGCGCGGGAGCTTCGAGGGCACATTCGAGGCCTATCAGCGCGACATGCACCCCGAAGATCGCGAACGCGTGTTCGAGGCGGTGCGCCGCGCGCTCGAAACCCGCACGCCTTACCACATCATCTACCGCATCATTCGCCCCGACGCTGAAACGCGCTGGCTCGAAGCGCGGGCCCGCGTGTTGTGCGACGCCAACGAGACGCCGATTCGCCTGGTAGGCGTGTGCACCGACATCACCGACCGCAAACGTGAGCAGGACCACCTGGCCGAGAGCGAGCGCCGCTTCCGCGCCGTGTTCGACAACGCGCTCGACCCCATGCTCATCACCAGCGATGAGCGCACAATCTTGGACGTCAACCCCGCGGCCTGCACGCTGCTGCGCAGCACTCGCGACGCCTTGATCGGGCGTTCCGGGCGGGATTTCCACGTCCCGACGGAACGCGACCAGGCCGCTGTTGCGCGCTGGGCTGAATTCCTAGCCACGGGCAGCCAGCGCGGCGAGATGCGCGTATTGCGTACCGACGGCACCGTGGCCCAGATCGAATACTCGGCCACCGCGAATGTGGTCCCGGGTCACCACTTTGCGGTTTGGCGCGACGTGGCCTCGCGCAAGCGCGCCGAGGAACTGCTGAGCTTCCTCGCCGAGGCCAGCACCATCCTGGCAAGCTCACTCGACTATCAGGCCGCGCTCACCAGCGTGACGCGGCTGGCAGTACCGATGGTGGCCGATTGGGCGTCCGTCGACATGCTCGAGCCCGATGGCACGATTCGGCGCTTGGCGGTGGCGCATGTGAACCCGACCAAGGTCGAACTTGCGCACGAAATTTGGCGGCGCTGGCCGCCGAAACCCGACGACGCTGGCGGCGTGCATGAGCTCCTTCGCACCGGCAAATCGCAAATACATACCGAGATTTCGGATGCGATGTTGGTGGCGAGCTTTGCCGATGCCGAGCTGTTGCGAATCGTCCGCAGCCTCGGGCTGCGATCGTCGATGGCGGTGCCGCTCAGCGTGCGCGGGCGCCCGATCGGGGTCATCACCTTCGTTTCCGCCGAATCCGGGCGGCGCTTCGAGGCCGCCGATCTCACGCTGGCAGAGGACTTGGCGCGCCGCGCCGGAATCGCCATCGACAACGCTCGCCTGTACGAATCCGAGCAGAACGCCAGGCGGAACGCCGACCTCGCCAACCGCGCCAAGGACGACTTTCTGGCCACCGTCTCACACGAGCTTCGCACGCCGCTGAACGCGATGCTGGGCTGGACGCGCATCTTGCGGCAGGGCGATCTGACGCCCGACAAGCACGCCCGCGCACTCGAGACCATCGAGCGCAACGCGGTAAACCAGGCGCAACTGATCGAAGATCTGCTCGATGTATCGCGCATCATCAGCGGCAAGCTGCGCCTCGATCTGCAGTCTCTCGAGCTCGTGCATCTGGTCGAACAGACCATCGACACACTGCGACCGGCGAGCGAAGCCAAACACATCCGCGTTGCGGCTTCGCTCGACCCGAACGCAGGCCCCATCGTTGGCGATGCCAATCGCCTGCAGCAGGTGATTTGGAACTTGCTCAGCAATGCCGTCAAATTCACGCCCAAGAATGGCCGCATTCATCTGAGCGTCGAGCGCGTCGATTCCAGCCTGCGCTTGGTAGTGACGGACGACGGCTACGGCATCAAGCCCGAGTTTTTGCCCCACGTCTTCGAGCGCTTCAAACAAGCCGACGGCGCCACCACGCGGGCCTACGGCGGCCTGGGTCTGGGGCTAGCCATTTCGCGCCACATCGTCGAGCTCCACGGCGGCAGCATCGAAGTGTTTAGCAAGGGCGAAGGTCAGGGGTCGACCTTCACCGTACTTCTCCCCGTCTCTCCTTTGCGTCAAGCCTCGCGCACCTCGAGCCGCGTTGCGAGCAGCGCGTCACCGCCCGAGTTCGAGCCTCGCCCCGAACTCGTGGGCTTGCGCGTGCTCGTTGTCGACGATGAGCAAGACGGCCGCGATCTGGTGGTTGCAGTGTTGGAGAGGTGCGGGGCCATCGCGACCACCGCGGACACAGCCGCCGCCGCACTTGCCGAAATTCGTTCTGGCAAGCCGGATGTGCTGATCTCCGACATCGGGTTGCCCGGCGAGGATGGCTACGACCTCATTCGCAAGGTGCGCGCCCTCCCCCATGACGAGGGCGCGGGGATCCCGGCGGCAGCGCTGACCGCGTATGCCCGCGCCGAAGACCGCCGAAAGGCCCTCGATGCTGGCTACATGATGCACATCCCGAAGCCCGTGGAGCCCGCCGAACTCGTCGCCGTGATCGCCAATCTGACTCGATTTGCCGTGCGGCGCTAAGTCCAAGGGTCACGGCCTGCTTCTCCCCTTTGAATCCGCCCGCCGGCGTGGCAAGGGCAGCGGAATGTGAGCCGGCTACCCGTCAAGCGGTCTCCGGCGGAGGCTACGCCCGCGCGTCCCGCGGCGATTCGGGTCCGGAATGGGCCCGCGGAGCTACGGCTTGGCAAGCTTCATGATCGAGCCCGTCGCGTTCAGCTCGCTGCCTGTCACCAACCAGTAGATCGCCTTGTCGTCGGTTTTCGGAACGCCGCACATGCCGACGCTGGCGCGCGAAATGGAATACAGTGTTTTCGAGGCGCCGCCAGCGCGCGGTACCATCGAGAGCACGCTGGGCGTCGTGTTGCCGATGCCATTCTCGGTCCAGTAAACGGTGGTGGCGTCGGCTGTCAGCGAATTGGGTGCGCCCGGTCCGGTCGCAAGCTCTACCGCGCCCGTGCCGTCCAGGTTGGCCTTCTGAATGTTGCCGCCGTTCGTGAGATTGGTAAAAAACAGGTTCGACTCGTCCGCCGCGATCCCGTTGATGTTCGACTGGCCGCTCACAATCGCAGTGGAAGTGCCGCCATTCAGCGGGACGCGGTATAGCGTCGTCGGGGTCGCCCAGTACAAATAGGCCGAGTTTAGCGCCAGAAAGCCCTGGATTGTGCCGGTTCCAATCGATTGACTCGCGCCACCACTCAACGGCATGCGCCGCACGGCAGCGCACCAGGTATTTTCCGTCGGGCAGTCGTGGAAGAACAGCGAGGTCGAGTTCACCGCGATCACCGGTGAGTTCGCTGCACCGACGACGGCTGCCGCCGAGCCACCTGAAAGCGGGAGCGATTGAATCGTGCCGCCCGCGCTGGCGCTCGACCAGTACACGTTGCTCGCGTTGAGCGCTAGCCCAAAGGCTTTGTTTTGGCTGCTCGCTACCGGGATGGCTGAACCACCAGCGACCGGCACTTTCATCACGGCGCCGCCTTGGCCCGTGCTGTCGCCCCTGTTGGTCCAGTAGACATACGCGCCGACGACTTCGAGCATTCCAGGGTTCAGCTGGCCGCTTGCCAGCGTCACCGGTTGGCAGATCCCCGCTTGACACGCGCCGCCCAGGCATGAGTGCCCGCAGCGGCCACAATTTTCG
>JAEUAF010000088.1 GCA_019695485.1 Sorangium sp. | reverse complement strand
GCCATAACCGACCAGGTCGACGATCAGGTCGAGCTGCGCCTGCGTGCATAGCGTGGAGCTGCCGTTGCAACCGAGCCCCGACGGGCTCGCAACTAGGGCGACTTTGCCGCCCGCGGCTCCCATCGCGATCGACCCCGTCACATCTGCGGCCGGCAGCGGAACTCCGGCGCCTGCCCCGGCTCCTTCTTGCACCAAAAGCGATTGGCCAGGCTGCAACGTCACGGCGGGGAGCACGGTGATGAGCCCGCCGGCCCCGAGGTTTCCAGTCCCGGTCGGCGACGTGTATTGCACCGACCAGCTATTTGCCAAAATCGTGACAGGCAGGGCGCCACGATTGAAGAGCTCGACAAAGTCGTTGGTATAGGTGGCACCGCTGTTACCACCGCCACCGTAAACCTGGCGGATCACGATGTCCGGGTTTACGGCGATCGCCCGCGCGTTGTCCGCCCAGAAAAGCAAGGCTCCCAGCGCGGCGAGCCGACAAACGACGCTGATCCCACTCGCTTCCAAGCTTCGACGCACGACTGCCTCCTTGTGAGCTGCCCCGACAGCAACGGGACCTTGGCACCACTCGGTGAAGGCCGCACAGCGAGGAGGTGAAGATTAGCGTCAGGCCAGGTATCGAATCGTCGCGGCGCGCGGTTGGCTCGAACTCTCTGCGAGACACGCTTCCCCTTCCTGCTCTCGCCTCGTTACGCTCTCGAGCAGACGGCGCCGCCCGCTGCGATTCTTCACGGAGTCGTCGCAGCTGAGACACCGCCGGATGCCAGTGCTGAGCGTTGATGGCTAGCCCGGATCCGGTTGTCCCGCGCGTGGGCCCTCAGTCTGCTCGTCGCCCAGCGCTGCGTTTTGGCCTGACGTTCATGCTCTTGGCGGGCACGCTCTCGCTCGCCTATGCCTACTCGTATCCACCAGGGAGCGCGCTGGCGACCTGGTTTCAGCGCTATCTGGAAGCCTATGCCCAGGCGGCTGGAGCCCTGCTCTCGCTCTTGGATCCGAGTGTTCACGTGCAGGGCGCGCAGATTCTTGGGCGCTATCCACTCTGGATCGTCAAGGACTGTGACGCGATGGAGGTGAAGATCCTGTTCACGGCCGCAGTGCTGGCCTTTCCGTCGACGTGGCGGAGCAAGGCATTCGGCGTCATCGTCGGTGTATTCGCCCTGTTTGTCGCGAACCTGGTGCGCATCGCCACGCTGTACTTCGTCGGCGTGCATGCGCCGGACAGCTTCGAGTCTGCGCACCGCGAGATTTGGCCGTTGATCCTGGTTGGCACGGCGCTCGGTCTGTTCGCGATTTGGGTACGCTGGGCTGGTCGCCCCGATCGAAAGGGGATGATCCTTGGCAGCTAGAGCCCCGTGGCCCGAGACAGCGCGGCCGAACCCCGCGTGGCTCGTCCGCGCCAGGCCCACTAGCCTTGCTCGGCGCGCGGCCGAGTTCTTGTGCGTTTTGGCGCTGCTGATGGCTCCCTGGCCCAGGCTCGGCCAGGCTTTTTGTGAGACGTTTTGCTGGACCGCCAATACCCTCGGGCTCGAGCGACAGCTCGACGCCGGCCTCGCGATTCGGCTTGAAGCGGCGCGGGACGGCGATTTAGGCCCTCAACGCACGCATCCTGAGTGGCATGCCCTGCTCCGCGTCGAGAACCCGGGTAACGCTCGCGTCACGCGCCTTGGCTTCAACACGCGCTCGACAGCTTACGTGCCCGCGTCCGCATTCATTGCGTTGCTAGTCGCCACGCGCGCTTGGCGGCGGCCGAAGGCAAGGCTTGGCATTTTGGCCGGCTCGCTGTTAGTGGTCGCGTTTTCTGCGTTGGCGCTCGGGCTCTCCTGTACGCGCTTCCTCGCACTCCCCAGGGTTGGAGCCCTCGAGATCCCCCGAGAGCTTCAGAGGCTTCTCGATACGCTGTTCATGGCGTGGATCGTTCCACCGGGTATGGCGTACGCGACACCCCTGCTCGCGGCAGCGCTGATGCTCTCGCTGAGCCGCAAGCCTACGACGGGGCGCGCCGAATTGGGGTCCGGATCCTCTCCCGTCTGACACAAAACGGTCTTACTCGCTCTTGAACTGACACACAGCTCGAAGCGCGCATGAATTCGTCACCCGACGGACCCCAACGCTGCACTTCTCCTAGCGGGTTGTCGCGCCCGCGGGCAACTTGTAACACCGTTTGGCGCGCGACACTGGTACAAGGTTCGCGCAGTCAACGCCCGCCATTGCGACGAAAGCTACTTAATGGAGAGTGCGCCCCTGCGCCCAACCCGTCCTTCTTCCCCGAGACTTCCGGTGTATCCCGTCGTGGATTCGCAAGACCTCGAAGCGGCTGACAAGGGCTCGCCCGTAGCGTTCTACGGCGAAGCGTGTCGATCGGGCGATTCGGTGCGCCCCTCCGAGGCTCCGCGCATGGCAGCGCCGGAGCCATCCAACGACCACGCCGAGTCTGTTTCGCCGGAGCCCCCGCCCGCCGTGAGCGGAGCCCCTCGTCGTTCTGCGCGAGCTTCGGCGGATGGCGGCCGACGATCCACGCCGCCTGCGCCGGAAGCCCAGTCGGACGACGGTCGAACTTCGGTGCTGCCTCCCTCCAGCGAGAGCGGTCGACGCTCGGCGTCGTCCGCCGGACCCGAGCCTCGGAGAATGCTATCCGTAACGGCCGACCCTCGTGGTCACGAGGTGCAACAGTTCGGTAGACTAGAGGCCGCGTCGCCTGCCATGCGGCGCGTGTTGACCGTGCTCGAACGCCTAGCACCAACCGAGCTCACCGTGACGCTGATCGGCGAGACAGGCACTGGCAAAGACGTCCTTGCGCACACGCTCCACGATCACAGCAGTCGAGCGGCGGCGCCGTTCGTGGTCTTCGACTGTGGGGCCGTAGCCGCGAACCTGGCCGAGAGTGAGCTGTTCGGGCATGAGCGCGGCGCTTTCACGGGGGCGCACTCGGCTTACTCGGGGGCCTTCGAGCGCGCCGACGGCGGCACGCTGTTCCTCGACGAGGTGGGCGAGCTGCCCATCGATCTTCAGCCCCGGCTGCTGCGCGCGCTGGAGAACCGCCGTGTACGGCGCGTTGGCGGCAACCAGTATCGCCCGGTCGACTTGCGCGTGGTGGCGGCGACGAACCGAGACCTGAAATCTTTGGTGGCGGCCGGCCGCTTTCGGGAAGACCTCTACTTTCGTCTTGCTGCCGCCGTCGTTGCGGTCCCGCCGCTACGCGACCGAGCCGAAGATCTCCCGCTGCTCACCAAGCGTCTCATTGAAGATTTGGGTCGTCCCGGAGTTTCGGTCGCCAGCGGTTGCTATGAGGCGCTCGCGGTCCATGCGTGGCCCGGCAACGTCCGCGAGCTCAAGAACACGCTGGCGTGTGCGCTCGCTTTCGTCGATGAAGGCGGCGTGCTCGAGCCCGATCAGCTGCAATTGGTGGCACCGGCCGACGACGAATCGGCGGTCGAACGGCTCCCCCTCGGCGGACAACCGCTCGAGAGGATTGAGCGCGCCGCCATCCGCCAAACCATGTCCTACACGCGAGGTAACAAGGTTCTCGCGGCTCAAGCGCTCGGCATCGCTGTCTCGACGCTGTACGAGAAGCTGAAGCGCTATCGGATCGGAACCTAGGGCGCGCTGTCGGCCTTCGTGACACGCGGCCGCGTAATGCCGTCGGCGAGCATTCGACAGGGCGTTTTTCAACGCCCTGTTAGGGCTTGGCGCGCACGAGAACGTTGTCGAAACGCACGCTCGCCCGGTTCACCGACGGCTGCTTCAGAAGATTGAGCTCTACCAGCATCGATCCATTGCCGTTCGCGCTGTGCAGCAACCCGGTCTGAAGCAGGCGCCAACTATCGGTGTTGCCGTCGAGCGGGGAGACGGTTTCGAGCGTCGACGCGCCTTGACAGCCTTGCTGCGCGAAGATCGAGACCTTGAGTTGAGCGAATGCGCCGCCGTCTGTCGTGAAGCTCGACGCGAGCGCAATGTAATTGGTGCCCGCCGCAGTGGGAATGCACTGCGCCACACCCGCTGGATTCATCCCGGCGTTCCCAGCCACATCGCTGGTCAACACCAAACACCCCTCGATGTAGTCCCAGCTCGCTTTCAGCGCTGGATCGAGCTGCCAGTCTGTTGGCGCCTGATCGAAGAAGTTGTCGAACGTGGCATCCTTGACGAGCGTCTGCACGCAATCCGAGACACCGTCGCCGTCCAGGTCGGAGCAGTTGCTAGGTGCCGTGGTCGGGAAGCCACCCGTACTCGGGGCACCGCCCGGGACCCCAGCCGTGCCTCCGCTCGCGGAAGCACCACCGAGACCTGCGCCGCCAGCGTGAGAGCCGGCAACACCGCCGGTCGCGGCGCCGCCAAACACGGCACCGCCCGCTGGGACGCCTCCCGCCTGATCGAGCCCGCCAACACCCGCTGTCTGAGCGCCTCCGCGCGCAACGGCTCCGACGCCGCCGGCCTGCGCTGAGCCGCCCTCTGCCGGCGCGCCACCGGCGCCGGAAGCAGGAGCGCCTGCCGCGAGCTGCTCGTCGCCAGAGCCGGCCGTGACTTCCTGGTTCGTGTTCCCCGCCGCGCCGCCAGAGCCAGAGTTCGAGGAAGTGGTTTCAGCGCGGCTCTGCGCCGACAGCTCACGGGGATCGACGCTACAACCTTGCGTGTCGAGCGCCAGCCCGACTGCGATGAGCACAAGAGCTATGCTTCGAGGGCGAGACGTCACGCTGACCTTGTTCAACGCGCGGCTCAAAACCGACCGCGGACTGCCACGTTGAAAGCGCCATCGGCATTGACGCCGGTCGTGGCGCTCACGTCCCCGGTATGCCCGGCAGTCGTGTAGAGGATGGCGGCGCCCGTCAGCGCTGCTGCACCAACCCCGAACCCGACGTAGGACCATGTCCGCGCCGTGCGGGCGTCGTCGATGAACTTCGCGTGTTGCGAGATCTCGTCCGCCGAACAACCATAACTCGTTGGGCAAACGCCTTTGGCGTCGTGATTGTTGGAGAGGTACTGAAGCCCGAAGGCAACGCCGGCCACGCTCGCGCCCAACCCGACTCCAGCTACGACCAGGGCTGCGCGCCGCGCGTCGCGCGCCCGGTTGGGGCTTGGCTGCGGAGCGTCCGAAGGCAGCGCGACACGCGCTGGCTTGGCAGGCGCTGGCTGCGCCTGCGCTGCGTCCTCCGAAGCCGAATGAGGCTCCTCGGGGCCCAGATTCGTCAGTGCCGGAACGCTCACGATCACGAACAGTCCGGGCGTTGGGACGTCGATCTGCTTGGCCCAGGGCTTCTTGCCGGGGGCACGCGCAGTCACTCGATGCTTACCCGGCGTGACCGCCACGGATTCCCGAGCCGCGCCCTCCGCAAGTTTGCGATCGTCGAGCTCGAGCTCAGCGACCGGCTCGTCGAGTTCGAGCTTCAGGCGCGAGAGCTTGGCTTCGATGTTCGCCGCCCGTTCGCGCGCCACCCGTTCGCGATCGCTTTGGCCCGCTTCGCGCGCGAGTTGCGCCACTTCCAAGAACAGCTCTTGCGCTCGGACAAAGTGCTCTCGATGCTCCTCACAGTCGGCAAGGTTATAGCGAGTACCAATGCCACGCGCCTTCGCCAGACTCTGTTCGAGGAGGCTGCAAGCGGGATCGTACTTGCCTTCCGCCATCAACTTGCGAGCATCTTCGAACAGGGCCTTCGCCCTTTCGAGATCTGCGTCGCTCTCCGCATGCGCGCGCGCAGTCAGCGAGAACGCAGAGACGGCGAGCGCCACAATGCTCAACATGCGAGCTTTGCTCATCGTGTCACCTCACGCTGTCGAAGAGATCGCCGCCCAATTTTGCGGTCTGCGGTGAATCGACGGGTGCCCGCTTTTCGCGCGGGGGCTTGACCTGCGCGGCGCTCTCCGCCGTCTGGCTGGTGCGCGGGGAAGCGCGGGGAGCGAGGTCGGCGGTATCAATCGGCGCCGGCGCGGCCGGCGGGCGAGCTTGGGCGGTAATAGGCTGCGCGCGAGGCGCGCGCGCCCGAGCTGGCGCCTGTGCGCTGGTTGGCGGCGCCTCGGCGGTTGCGGGCAGCGGCTGAAGCGGCTCCGCTTGTTGAGCCAGGATGCGCTGTGCCAGGGCGGCCTGCTCCCCACTCCGGGTGGTGACGAGCACACCGGCGATGGTCCCGCCCACGAGACCGAACGCCACGAGCACTGTGGACCAAAGCAGCGGGTAGGGCACGAGCGCCGCACGCGGCGCGACAGCGCGCTCGCGCCGCTGCGAAGCCTCG
>JAEUAF010000053.1 GCA_019695485.1 Sorangium sp. | reverse complement strand
ACGTACTTCTCGACGCGCGGTTGGCGGTCACACTCGATCGCCAGCACCGTTTGATCTGGCAACACGACCCAAGTCTCCTCGGTACCGCGAGTGTCGTCCTTGGTGCCGGCCGCGGCCCAGCTGTTCGCGACCGGATCGTACACGGCGCTGCGCTGACCGTAGATGTCTCCGAGCAAGACCCGACCATCGGGCAGGGTCGCGGAGGGCGCGTCCCCGATATGCGTCCACCCCGTGGGAGCTGCAATTGCAGTCCAGGAGTCGGCGACAGGGTCGTAAATCGCGGCCGTCGCCACCTCGCTCTGCACCACATTGCCGTCGAATTCCCCGCCCGCAATGAACACCTTGCCATTGCGAAGAACCAAACAAGCAAAGTAGAGCGGCGCCCAGGGGCTATCGGCGACAGCATGCCAAGTCCCGTTCTCGTAGCTCCCGCTACTGTCGGGCACGAGGCGCCACCAGTGTCGGGTGCCCGTGACACCGCCAGAGTTCGGCTCGTCGTGAACCAGCACACTGCCGTCGGTGAGCAGGAGCATCGTTCCCGCGCTGAACGTTGGTTGATTCGTGAGCGAGTGCCAAGTGCCGGCCATGTCGAAATGCCTCCGTGCCGCGGCCTCATCGCAGCAGCGTGAGAGTGACCAATTCGACTTCAGGGATCCATGGTCATTTTGACGCGCTGCGCTCTCCCACTCTCGACAGGGAGGCCCGCGGCGGCGACGGTTCCACTCGCGTGCCGTGTGGGATCACGTGGACGAGCGAGGCGGCCTCGCCAGCGCGCGTGTGAAGGAAGAATGCGTACGGCACCTTGAACGTCCCGCGGGGTACAACGCCGGTGTGTTTTGCGTCCGCTCAGCTCGCGGTGAATGGCGATGTGCCGGGGAGACCGCGGGCTGTGGGCGCGCCACCAGCGCTGGCGTCGCCAGCTCCGCTACGCGAAGCTGTTGCGGTTCCATTGACCGCGAGTGGAGGCGCGTGCGACGGCGCGCCCGGAACGGGATCAACGGCGGGCCGCCCAGGATCTTTCTTTGGTAGTGTCAGAGGTCCCACCGCAGGGTTTGTGGGGGCGAGTTCACCAAGGCGCGAGAAGCGGAGGGCGGAGGTTCAGATCGCGGGCTCGCAACAGCACTTACCGCCCCCCGAAAATCCCGAGGAATCAGCGCATTGGCTGCCGTTCGACGAGCACATCGTCGTAGGGTGAGGGTGAACAGGATTCGGCAGTGTGTTGGCGCGTTGTTTGAGACGGCGATTTCTGCCATAATCATCGAAACTTTTTCGGGATTCCACGCATGGCCAAACCTTCCGAACCCCCGTCCTCGATCCCTGAAGACGTTGCCCGCTTCGCTGAAGCGCAGGTGAGCGCGGGCCGGTTCGCGTCTATCGGCGATGTGCTGCGCGCCGGGGTCGAGGCTATGCGATACCGCGAAAGTCTTGAGGCTGAGCGCACCGCCCAGCTTCGGGCAGCGTGGGACCACGGCATCGAGTCTCTCAATGCCCACGGGCCGCAACTTGGGAGCGACGCCGAGTTCGAGGCGTTCCTCGACGAGTGCGAAGCCGACGCTGCCCGGCACTGACCCGTGCGCGTCTTTTTTTCGGAGGCCGCGAAGGCCGACATCAGGGCGATCCTGCGTGAGACGCGCGAGAAGTTCGGTCCGATGCAGGTGCCGCGCTATCGCGCGTTGATCGCCGAAGCCCGCGAGCGACTTCAGCAGATGCCGACGCTTGGGCATCACCGCGAGGGCTTGCCACCAGAAGCGCGGCTCTTCCACATCAGCCAGCCAGGGCGTTCCGCGAGCCACTTCTTCCTGTTTCGCGTGAACGACACCGAGGGGCGCATTGACGTGCTTCGTGTGATGCACGAGGCGATGGATATTCCGAGGCATTGGTCGTCACCGCGTTAAGCCAGCTCGCTTCAAGGAGGCACCATATGCCGCTACGCATCGCGGACCAAGTTGAGCAAACGGTGTGTGCGCGAGCACGAGACGTCGGGCGCGATCCGGATGAATTCGCGAGCGAGCTGCTTCAGGGTGCCGTCCGGCGTTATCGCCGCAAGCTCGCGACGCTGCGGGATGCTGTTGGCGCTGGGGAGACGAGCGCAGACGCTCCGCCTGGCGCGTTCAATCGCGTTCGTGTTCGATTTGGTCTGCCGCCGCGCCAATGAGAGCCGATCCGGTGCGCCACATTGAAGCCGCGGGAACAGTGCAGCGACCATCCCACGCCGGCGCAGTCAAGCGCGCCCGGAATTCTTGTCGAAGCCGCTAAGGCCGACACCCGCGCACTTCTGCCTGAGACCTGCGAGAATTTTCAGGACAATGCAAAGCCTCGCGTCCACAGCCGAAGATGCCCGCACAAAACGAGAGCGAGCCGCAGCGCGCCGCCCGCTACGATCGTCCACCGTGGCCGGCAAGCCCACAAAGCACTGAACCTCCGACCGCGCGAGGCCGGGCGCGTGGGCGTTGCGAGGGTGAGCCGCGAGCACGCGGGCCTTGTGGGTGCGCCTAGGCTGAAGTGGCGAGACCTGTGCGAGGCAAACGGGGCGGCCGTGCTATCCTGGCTACCAAGCATGCAGCCGAAGCCTCGAGATCTGATGGCGCCCGACACCGAGCCGACGGACGAGGAGCTCGCGCTGGTGATGCGCGAGGCGAGAGAGCTTGCCGTTCGGCGGCGCGTCACGTCCGATGCTTGGGTCGCGGCTCGGCTGAGGGAAGCGTCCATTTTTGGTCGAGCCAATACGCAAGCGCGGCGGCCCGACAAGTCGCGATGACGGCAGCGCCCGCATCGCGCCCTCGCTTACTCGTCGTCGCTGGACCCAACGGCGCCGGAAAGACGACCATCACCGAGCGTGGCCTCGCGCACGAGTGGTTTCACGACTGTGAATACGTCAACCCC